>JBEIFD010000712.1:0-2168 GCA_040382535.1 Merismopediaceae cyanobacterium | reverse complement strand
GTTTAAATAATGCCACTATTGTATCAACAGCTGTTTTATTTATTGATCGATTTTCTGCTTCTAATTCCACTTCTTGTGGTTCAATGTTGAAATTTAGAGTTAAAACTTTATCAGGAACAGGAAGTGCAAAAAGCGATCGCCGACGCAAAGGCTGAAATTGCCCAGGTGATTCGACAATTGCAAAAAGGTAAACCATCAGGTCAAAAGGCGCAATTAGCAACGGCGGCTCTTAATCAAATTGCAGAAAAAGAACGGGCTAAAACCGAAATTCAAGCGACTAGTTATTTACCCCAGGTGGGGGAACGAGTCAAAATTCCCAGTCTCAGTCAAACAGCAGAGGTGATCAAGATTACGGATGGAGAAGTGACTGTTAAATTTGGCTTAATGAAAATGGCGATCGCGGTTACAGAAATCGAATCCCTAGACGGGAAAAAAGTTGATCTGCCCCCGCCTAAAGCCACTGTTCAACCCGTGAAAAGTTCTCCCGTTATCAGTGAAGTTAAGCCGAATATCACTGTTAGAACTAGTCAAAATACTCTGGATATTCGCGGCGATCGCGTGGATGAGGCGGAATCAAAATTAGAAGTCGCCATTAATCGGGCCAATAATGCGGCAGTCCTGTGGATTATTCACGGCAAAGGCACAGGAAAATTACGCCAGGGCGTTCAGGCTTTTTTAAGTCGTCATCCCCAGGTAGAACGTTTTGAACTGGCTTCTCAAGAGGATGGGGGAGCCGGCGTGACCTTAGCTTACTTGCGTTAGTGACCTTTGCGATTAGACCGTTTAAGATTTCGAGGAAAAGCTAAACCTACCAAACCTGGGGCATAAACTCCGCATCATTTAAAATTACCACATTTTCCCTATTAATGATTTCCATTTGTCTATTTTTTGCAGGGGAAGAATGAGCGTAAACGTCTTTTTGGGCTGACAGATAGTCTTCCCCGTCTAGGTATTCTTGCTCGTTGCTTGTTGTCGTCATAATCAATTTTTTCAGTTAAATTTCCCCCATTATAGAGCTGATCGCTTTTTCTCCCTTGGATTACAGGATCAGGGATTTGCTGAGGGATAACATCCCAAGGAGGGCGATCGCCGTTTAGACAATAGATAAAAATATAGCAATTTTCATTCAAATGAGGTACGAATAAGGGGCTTAAACTCTTTCTTAGCAAGGCTTGTTGATACCTCACCAAAATGAAAAACGCTATAATGAGATTATTGATTTTTATTCATAATGACTCCACATCCGTATAATTTAGGAGTTACGCATTGTGGAATTGTCACGAATGTGGATGGACGAAATAAAGGCGTTTGAGCCGTCCAGCACAATGTCTTGGAACAGGTCTAATGACGATAAATGTCGCTGAAACCCAAGTGGAAATGTAGCTTAGGCTACTAAAGCTTGCCTCCGCACAAGTAAAAGCTTTTGTCAATGCGTAACTTCTATAATTTTAATAATTTTCTTTTCGGGAAAAACTTGATAAACTAAACGATGTTGAATATTATAGCGTTTTAAGCAAAGATGAAATCATAAGAATGCTTATACAGCAAGGCTTTGAGAGCTATTTTTATACCTCACTAAGGTAAAAACCGCTATAACTCTCTTGTGTTACTTTAGGAAATGATTTTAAATCTCAAATCCTACAACCCTTGCTCAACAAGGATTCTGTCGTTATTTCTGAGGATAAAATAAAATATGTGTTTCCTCCTAACTTAATAGCTCAAAAGTCTTGCTATGGAAGGACTTTAGTATTTGAGGTCTAAAAATGTCTTCCTAGTCTAACAGAAGATAAATAACTTCTATTTCTGTAATCTTATAAACTAGGCGATGTTCATCATTAATGCGTCTTGACCAATAACCCTTTAGTTGATGTTTTAAGGGTTCGGGTTTACCGATTCCAGAGAAGGGATGGCGTAATATTTCGTCAATTAAATCAACGATTTTTTTATAGAGTTTTTTGTCTTCTATAGCCCATTCATTGAATTGTTTAAAAGCTTTCGGATCAAATACTATATTTTTCATGCCATTCTTTTGCTGTAATTGTCACTAAGTTTTCTTTATTTTCTATTCTGTCAATAGCTTCAGATAATTCACGCTGATTGGCTTCTGTTGAAAGAAGATATTCGGTTGTGTCGGGTTCAGGCTCAGATACTAAAATAATAATATCCAC
>JBEIFD010000711.1:0-2168 GCA_040382535.1 Merismopediaceae cyanobacterium | reverse complement strand
CCTACTCTATAATAATCAAAAAAAGCTAAATTTCTAAGGAGCGAGACGTTGATAAAACCAATCCCCTTTTTCATCCAGTTCATACCGAATCCGATCATGAAGCCGACTAGGACGACCCTGCCAAAACTCGATCGCCGTCGGAATCACCCGAAAACCACCCCAATGGGGAGGACGGGGAACTTTTTCGGTCGCATACTTTTCTTCAAGTTCAGCCAGCCGTTTTTCTAGAACACCCCGATTTTTAATCACTTGACTTTGGGGAGAAGCCCAGGCTCCCAATTGGGACGCTTTCGGACGACTCTGGAAATAGGCATCCGATTCCTCCGATGAAACCTTTTCCACCATTCCCTCCACCCGCACCTGTCGCTCCAAGCCCGCCCACCAAAAAACCAACGCCGCCGAATCAGTTTCCGTTAACTGTTTTCCCTTGGCACTGTCATAATTGGTATAAAAGACAAAACCCTTTTCGTCTAATCCTTTCAGCAGAACCATGCGAGCGATGGGTTTACCCTCTTTTGACAGCGTGGCAAGGGTCATGGCATTGGGTTCAGGCAATTTAGCCGCGATCGCCTGCTCTAACCACCGTTGAAATTGTTGAAAGGGAGTATCGAGCAGATCAGTTTCATTTAAGCCTGAGAGGGCATAGTTGGAGCGTAGGGATTCTAGGAAAACCATTTTGTTCGATAATTAATGTTTTTTGCCAGTCTATTCATTATGACGAATTATGACGACAACTACTGCTAGTGATGCGATCGCGACCTTAATTGACCTTGCCGAACAGGGAGAAATCAATCCTTGGGATGTGTCGGTGATTGAAGTTATCGACCGTTTTTTGCTGGATTCGGGAATTTTTCAATCCTTTGATCTGGCCTATCAGCAACGTAATTTACCGCGATCGGGTCAGGCATTTCTCTGGGCTTCGATGTTGGTCAGGTTCAAAGCCGATACTCTTGAATCCTTGGGGAATGAACCAGAGGAAGTTTTACCTTTCTTGGAGGAATTGATCGAGGGGGCCAATCTCCGCACCTTACCTCTGCACCTAGAGCAACATTTACGTCGTCGGACGGCTTCTCCCCCTATGCGTCGTCGTCGGGTCACGTTACAGGAACTGATTAACCAAATCCAAGAGATTGCGGTAGAAATTGAGAAAACCGAATCCACGAAAACCCCTAAGCGATCGCGTCCCCAATCCCGTCGTAAGGCTCTGCAAATTATTACGGAACTGGCTCACCAGGAAAATTTAACAGAACTGGCCAATCAATTAGAGCAATTTTTGCAATCTCAATTACCAGAACTTTTACCAGAAGAAAGTTGGATTGAATTAGGAGCTTTATTAAACGTTTGGCATCAACATCAAGCACCGTTATTAGCAGAAGAAAAACAGGATAAGGTGGGAGTATTTTGGGCATTATTATTATTATCATCCCAATCTAAAGTTGAGTTATCCCAAGATGAATTTTATCAAGACTTAAAGATTCAAGTAATTTAAAAATAATAGATTACAGTAAATTGCGTTGTAGTCATGGACAAGTTTTTGTAGGGACATAATACTATTATGTCCTTATTTTGTACGAGGTTTAAACACAAAAGGCTGTATTTATAAAACACTTTGCGTTAAAAATTAGGACACTGTAGGGGCTGAATATTATTCAGACCTTGGTATTGCTTGCACACAAAAATTACACAACTTGTTGTAATTTATAAAATTCAAATTCATCCAAAAAATTTTCATCTATCTGCTCTTTTTTTGAGAAATCAAGTATTTTTATTTTTCTGAACAATTTCATATAATCGCTGATAAGCCGTCTGTCCTAACTCTATTTGGTGTTGTGCCGCTTCTAATAATTGTGGCCTTAACATTTCGGCGGATTCCCATAATTGATTAATACTGGATGCTAGTTTTTGAGCAAATTCTTTATCCCCTAACAAAATGACATCACAACCAACGCCAAACTGATCCACCAAACCTTGAAATTTATCAATATAATATTGGGACTTTGCCAAACTCACAACAGGAATGCCTTGAGCCAGGGCAAAAACTCCTGCATGATAACTTCCTGTAACAACAATACGACAATGCCCCACTTGTTTAATAACTTTTAGCGGTGTATCAAGATTATCCCCTTGATCAGAAACATTATCAAAACCTGCTATAATTTGTTGAATTG
>JBEIFD010000710.1:0-2177 GCA_040382535.1 Merismopediaceae cyanobacterium | reverse complement strand
GTAAGCATTTAGCTAAAACGCGGAAGTGAATGCCGTGATTTTTTTGACGGTCAACAACGGCGTGCATGGCACGGTGAATGTGCAGTAACAGACCATTATCACGGCAGTATTTCGCTAAGGTTGTGTTAGCAGTAAAACCACCGGTGAAGAAGTCGTGCATGATGATCGGGGTTTTGATTTCTTTGGCGAATTCAGCCCGTTTCATCATTTCTTCGCAGGTTCCGGCGGTCACGTTGAGGTAGTGACCTTTCATCTCATTGGTTTCAGCTTGGGCTTTTTCAATGGCTTCTTGGACAAACAGGAAGCGATCGCGCCAACGCATGAAGGGCTGAGAGTTAATGTTTTCGTCGTCTTTTGTGAAATCTAGACCACCGCGTAAGCACTCATAAACAGCACGACCGTAGTTTTTAGCAGATAACCCTAATTTAGGCTTGATAGTACAACCCAGTAAAGGACGACCATATTTGTTTAACTTGTCCCGTTCAACAGTGATACCGTGAGGGGGGCCTTGGAAGGTTTTAATTAAGGCAACAGGAAAACGAATATCTTCTAAACGGAGGGCACGTAGAGCCTTAAATCCGAAAACGTTACCCACTAAAGAGGTTAAAACGTTGGTGACGGAACCTTCTTCAAATAGATCTAAAGGATAGGCAATAAAAGCAAAATACTGATTATCTTCGTTGGGAACGGGTTCAATATCATAGCAACGACCTTTGTAACGGTCGAGGTCAGTTAAATTATCTGTCCAAACAGTTGTCCAGGTTCCAGTAGAAGACTCCGCAGCAACCGCAGCACCTGCCTCTTCAGGAGGAACACCGGGTTGGGGTGTCATACGGAAGCAGGCCAGTAAGTCTGTATCTTTCGGGGTATAGTCAGGGGTATAGTAGGTAAGGCGATAGTCTTTTACGCCTGCCTCAAACCCTGCTTTGGTTTTGGCTTGTACCATTTAGGTTAATTCCTCCATAAACATTGATGGCATACTTTTCTCAGATCACCAGTCATTAGGGCGCAAAAAGCCCCAACTCTAATCGAGAGCAGTTGTTTAGTTTAGTTATTCGGTTACGAGAAATTTCTGCGACAACCCAGCAACTATCTGTTTTCTGAGAATCATCCTATCACGGTGTGGAAACCTTTATTACACCCTATGCTGTCTATTGACGGTTTTTTCAATTACAATTCTTGGCTTCTCTGATTAAGTTTTCTGATGATGGGTAATCTTACTTATCGTCTTAGGTCATTGGTAAAAATCAGAAGCTCATGAGGTTAGGGCGATCGCGGTTTCAGAATTTTTGGGAAAGTTGGTAAATGTCCTATTTTTCCTTGCTGTAAATTTTTCGTTGATGATGCCTGATGTTATCACAGAAGTCTTATCATCCCTTTTCACAGGAAAAGCTATCAACGAATTATTTACAGGTAGGAAGACTTTGATGGAGGAAGTTCCAAACGGTTTTGATGTTGATAAATACTTTGCCATTCCTCTGGGGTTAAAGGTTGGGTAATAAGATTAATGTCAAAACACTGGCAAGCTTTCTCTGTTAAGACTGTCAGAATTTCTGGTAGCGAAATCTCACCCAGGCGATCGCTTAACGTTTTTTTCCAGGGAGCAAGCTGCTGAAAGACTTGTTCAAATAAAAGGCGATCGCTATTCAAAACCATTGAACCATGTTGTAAAATCGCGTGACCGCATTGACGTTGGGCACTCCCAATTAATTTACTCCCATCTAGGGCCACTAAATCCGCCGCCGTTGCCGTATTAAAACAACTGGCATTATGAATATAACCTCGTTGGGCTGTACCATATTGTAGCGGAATCCCTAGCTGCTGCCAGCCTGCGATTAGAAATTGACAAATACGCTCATAGGCTTGCCACCGTTTGCCCTGACCCTGATCGCAAATAACAGCATAGGTTAGAGAACCTTGATGAAGAACGGCCCGACCACCACTGGGACGACGTACTATCGACAATAATTGGTCTTCCCAAGTTAAAGTTGGCCAATGCTCAGGATAGGATTTTTGAAAATAGCCTAAAGAAATTGCTGCTGGCTGCCAACCATAGAAACGTAAAGTGGATTTTCCCAGACCTTGTACAAATTGCCGGAGCAACCAATCATCCATGGTCATTTGGATATGTCCAGGGCCATCCCAATAGGGAATTAAACGCCAGGATTGAGCCAGAG
>JBEIFD010000709.1:0-2179 GCA_040382535.1 Merismopediaceae cyanobacterium | reverse complement strand
CTGGTATTTGTCAAAATGCAAAAGCTGGACGTTTTAAATATCAGGCTACTTTTCAATATGATGCAGTCTGGCAGGGTAAAGTTTTATACTCTCAAAAAAGTTGCACCAATTGTTGCTGAGACTGAGTTGGAATTAGTTGTTATCACAGTTTATACCTTTTATTTTTAAGAGACAATTTATGAAAATTAGCTATGACAGTGAAATTGATGCACTCTATATTAAATTGGTAGAAGGAAACCAAGAGTGTAGAACACTTCAATTAACAGAAGAAATCGCCTTAAATATTAGTCAGGATGAGTTATTAGTAGGCATTGAAATTCTTGATGCTAAGGAAATTTTAGGTTCTGGAAATGTACCTAATGTCGTTTTGGAGAATATTCCTTTTTCGGTTCAAACTCTAGCCGTTTAGATAGGATAGCCGCGATCGCCGTTTACCCCTTCAACCTAAAAATGCGATCGCCGATTCAGAATTTTGCATAATAGTCTCTGGTATTGTATTAAAAGATATGTCCGTCAGTCAGGGAGAATTTCGTGCGTTTATTTCAGACGATCGCTGGATTACGAATTTATTTAAGTCAACAAAGACCGCAAAAACGAGTGGGTTTTGTGCCGACGATGGGAGCCTTACATCAGGGACATCGCAGTTTAATAGAACAAGCCAGACGAGAAAATGAGTTAGTCGTGGTCAGTATTTTTGTAAATCCTTTGCAATTTGGGCCAACGGAAGATTTAGAAAAATATCCCCGTCTTTTAGAACAAGATGCCCAGATTTGTGAGGATTTAGGCGTAGATGTGGTTTTTGCTCCGACCCCTGAAACCTTGGGAATTGATAGTGGCGATCAAACTCAAACAATGGTGATTCCCCCTGAGAGCTTAACCCGTAATTTATGCGCGACCTTTCGACCTGGGCATTTTCCAGGAGTGGCAACGATTGTGAGCAAACTTTTCAATATTATTCAACCTGAAGTTGCCTATTTTGGAGAAAAAGATGCTCAACAATTGGCGATCATTCGGCGTTTAGTTGCCGATTTAAACTTTCCCGTAGAAATTAAAGGTTGCCCAACCCAACGAGAGGAATCGGGTTTGGCTTTGAGTTCCCGCAATCAGTATCTCAGTGAATCCGAAAAATCCTCTGCTTTGGCTTTATTTGAGAGTTTACAGTTAGCCCAAAAAGCCTTTGTCCAGGGAACGAAAACTCGTCAAGTGCTCTTAAATTTAGTTCAAGAACATTTGGATCGTACAGATGAAATAAAAGTTCAATACATTGATTTGGTTGATCCTCAGATTCTTAGCTCCTTAGGAGAAGTAACGGAAACAGGATTACTCGCGATCGCGGCCTATGTGGGTTCAACGCGGTTAATTGACAATATTTTACTGAGAAATCGTCAACCGATTATTGCGATCGATGGGCCAGCAGGAGCGGGAAAATCGACAGTCACTCGTTTGGTGGCAAAGGAATTAAACTTGCTCTATTTGGATACAGGAGCCATGTATCGCGCTTTGGCGTGGTTAGTGCGTCAATCGGGTTTAGCCTTAACAGATGAGGCGGGTATTGCGGAATTAGTCAGTCAGGCAAATTTAGAATTAATTCCCCAACCCTATCCCCAAGCCACAAGAGTGAAAATTAATGGGGAAGATGTGACCGAGGCGATTCGGACTCCTGAAGTTACCTCCCTCGTTTCGGCGATCGCGGCTCAAAAAACGGTTCGTGAGGTATTATTGCAAACCCAGCAGTCCTACGGCAAAAAAGGGGGATTAGTGGCAGAAGGCCGAGATATTGGCACCAAGGTTTTCCCCGATGCTGAATTAAAGATTTTTCTCACGGCGACCGTAGGAGAACGGGCCAGACGACGGTTAGCGGATTTTCAAGCCCAGGGCAAAACCGATATTCGTTTAGAAGATTTGGAACGGGAAATTGCCCAACGGGATCAACAGGATAGCACCCGTGCGATCGCGCCTTTAATCAAAGCGGTTGATGCGATTGAAATTCAAACCGATGGTTTAAGTATTCCAGAAGTTACTAATAAAATTGTTCAACTTTACAATACCTTTGCCAAAATAAAAGCCTGCAAAAATTTTGGCAAAACTCGCAAAATCCCCCACACATAGATGTTTGACTTGAAAAGTAACACTAAGTCTCAAACCCTTATAGTACAAAGGATACATTAAAAAAAACCTT
>JBEIFD010000708.1:0-2189 GCA_040382535.1 Merismopediaceae cyanobacterium | reverse complement strand
TTGCTCTTAACTTACTCACAAAAGAAAATACTCTTAAACTCGGTATTAAGAATAAACGGCTACGCGCTGGTTGGGACGATGACTATCTCCTTAAGGTTTTGCTCGCATAAGATGCGTTCGCCCTGTCGATGGAAAGCTCTTATTTTCTCAGCCTGTCTATGAATACGAAGGCTATAGTCCCGCTTTTTTAGAATACTGGAATCAACTTTCTCGGCGTGATGATTTTGCTGAACTCTCTCTGGATGGAGATGTGCATCACTTCCATAATTTTTCAGCGAATGACTATACCGTGCGGGAATGTTCTCGGTGTAGTTTGCCGATCGCGATACCGTCGGGGCAGGCCTACGATGTGCCGAGTTGTAACCTCTGTCTGGTGGAAGAAGGAGCAAATACGCCCGAAGCGGAAAAGTTGACCATAGAACAGGGGAAAACGGGAATATTAGTCGTCGGAGAACTTCCCAAGGACAGAAGCCAAACCCAGGAATGGCTGGCCAATAACGGCTTTGAGGTTTATTTTTCCCCCGATCCCCAGGCTTTGGGTCGTCCCTACTGGGGTTTGCCCATTGAATTGATGATTATCACCGCCGATTTGTCCAAATCAGAAATTCAGGAATGGGAAAAAGCTCTACGCACCCATCCCAATTTGCAAACGGTTCCCCTGATTGCTTTTAGTGTCAAGGCGGGGAGTGGTTTGCCCTGGCTTAGTCGTTCGGTGGAGATCGCAGATTATATTTTGCCGCCCTTTAATAGGGTTTCTCTGATTCGTCATTTGAATCGTTTAACTAAAACAGGCGATCGTTATCAAAAGAGTCAAATTTTCTGGTTTCCCAAATAATCAATTTTTATAAAAAGCGATATTGCTTACTTAACTGCTCTCATGGAATAGTCAGTTCTTAATTTTAATTGAACTACATTATCTTTTAGAAAATCAGGTTCAAGACATGAAAGTTTTTCAATATCTTGTCTTGGTAAAGCAAGATCATTGATGATTTCATATCTAGTCTTAATACCTTCGTTGATAAGGAGTTCAATAGCATCCTTCAGCAACTCTGGATAATCAACTTCAATTTGATCATCCAACGGTTCCGTTCGACTCCATTTTTTTGCTCCATAGGAACGTCTTAATACTTTTTCTCTATCATCGTCAATTAATCCTAAATTTTTAGCTCTAAAAATCATTGCAGCAATAGATAATTTCCATCGAGGCTTTCGCATTCTAAAAGTCACTAAATCAGGAATAGTAATCTCTCTACAAAAAGAAGACTGAGGAAAAATAAAAGCACTAGCAAAACGGTGTGCCTGTTGCTCCATTTGTTTGAATTTATTGGAATCGTTTAAAGTTTTAGGGTTGATTTTGGTATGTAGAATAAGGTGTCCTAGTTCATGAGCTAGACTAAATCGAATTCTAACAGCAGAAGTCTTTCCTGTACTAATGATAATATGAGGGCGATCATGATTTTTTTGTGAGAATCCATCAAGGCCATCAGCACCCAAATCAAAAAAACTTACTACAATTCCATTATTTTCAACTAATCGGCTAAGGTTATCAATTGGCCCATCAGACAATTCCCAGAATTTTCTTAAATAATCAGCGGCATCTTCAACATCCTGATCACTTATTTTTTCAGGAGAATCTGGAGGATTAATGTCTGGTATATTTACTGCTGGAAAATCAATAAATGTCCATAAATATGTGTAGATATCTTGGAGCCACAAATACTTAATTTCTGCGGCTTTTCTTTGTTGCTGGGTTGCATAGGACATTGAACGATAATAAATAGGTGATTCAATATCAGAATTTTCAGGTCTTTCATAAAAGAAATACTCAATAGGCATTGCCAAAACAGAGCATATTCTGTCAAGAATCGCTGGACTAGGAGTCTGGGAATTAGATTCGTATTTACTAATTTGAGAGTCGCTAACTTGAACCAACTCTGCCAAATTAGTTTTTCTAAGACCTCTTGCTTCCCTTGCTTCAGTTAGTCGTTTGGCGATAAAACCAGAAACACCTTTCATCGTGATCCATCCTGTTTTTTAATCTGTTTTAATTTACAATACCTTTGCCAAAATAAAAGCCTGCAAAAATTTTGGCAAAACTCGCAAAATCCCCCACACATAGATGTTTGACTTGAAAAGTAACACTAAGTCTCAAACCCTTATAGTACAAAGGATACATTAAAAAAAACCTT
>JBEIFD010000707.1:0-2191 GCA_040382535.1 Merismopediaceae cyanobacterium | reverse complement strand
TTTTGTGGAATTTTTAAAACCCAGACTCAGACTGACTTTTGGATACGTGCAAAATTGGCATTCATAGTTTGATTCAGCAACGCTAACAGATGGAACCTCAGAAATTAAATTTTGTGGCGCGAATCCAAGCCTAATGATATTTTGTTAACCAATCCAACATCAAAGAATTGACCATTTCAGGTTTTTCATCGTGGGGACAATGGCCCGCTTGAGAAATGGGATAAAATTCTGTCTTGCTATCGTTTTTAGCCCTTTCTTGATAAAGCGTTGAACCCGCGATCGGTGTCCAAGGATCATTTTCTCCCCACAAGATCAAAAGGGGTTGTTGAATTTTGGGTAATAAACTGGCGGGATGGGGGCCGGCAGGAGCCGTCAAAACAGAGGCAAAAACTTTCTGTGCGCCAGGGTCAGCCGATGGTTGATAGAGCATTTCCACTAATTCATCCGTTACCGCCTCGCGATCGCAATAAACCTGATAAAGGGTTTGACGAATACGGGATTTCTGGCGGATGCGATTAAAAATGAATTCCCCCACCAAAGGCGAACTAACGAGCTTTGTAAATCCTCCCATCACCAAGCGCAAGGGCAAATTCAGTTCATCGGGACGGTGATTTAATCCCCCTGCACAATTGAGCAAAATTCCGCCCGCACTCAGATCGGGATGATCCGCCAACATCATCAAACTAATCAATCCCCCAATGGAATTACCGACAAAAATCGTGGGTTCATTAATATGGGCTTGCCAAAAAGCCGTTAATTGTTCTTGCCAAAGCTCTAGGGAGTAATCCAACGCAGGTTTATCCGAGCCACCAAAACCCAACAAGTCGATCGCAAACACCCGATAACCTTTTTCTGCCAATACAGGAATATTTTTCTGCCAGTGACCAATAGAGGCCCCAAATCCATGAATCAGGAGGACGGGTTTACCTTGTCCCTGAACCGTATAACGAATGGTGTGATCTTGCCAAGTCCAGCTAAGATTTTCTAAATTAACGGGGCGACTGAGGGGTTGAGTTGTCATAAATGATTGGGATTGACTAAGATTGATTAATGATGAGCTTATTAAGATTTTTTAAAAAAGCAATGACCTACATTGTCGCGTCAACTTCCAACGAAAGCAAGTCGAGATTCCCCTAATTCCTTAACCAAAGCTTAAAATTGTCTATATTTTTGTATTTTGTTCAACTTGTAACCGATAATTATCAATAGATAAATATTTATCATCCGCCGTGCCTTACGGTTCGAGTCTAGTCCGTTTAATCAGTTTTCTACAATCGGAGATTTTATGTTCAATACAGGTTTAGCCACGTTGTCTCGCTACTCTATTGAAACCCTGAAGGAAGCGGCTTCTCAATTGGTCAAACAGGGTCGCTTAGATCGTCAACAACCCATCTATACCCTTTGTCAATATATTCCAGCAAGAGAGTGGCCAGCGATTGAACGGGAATTAGAGCGGAGTGAGTTTTTATTAAGAGACCGCCTGATTGATCTGTTGGCTCAGGAAGTTTGGGAAGATGCTTAAGTTTAAAATTCGCGGTCTTCTTTAGTCCAAAAGTTGAGAAATAAATTTAGATAAAACTAATCATTAAACTTTTAAAATTAGATCAATTTTTTACTAATATAACTTTTTAAAAATCAACCTTTTAAGATGCAAATTAATACAAAATGGGTTCAAGTCCAGAATGGGGATCTAGCCATTGATGCCTACCTCGCTACCCCAAAAGGATCGGGCGTTTGGCCATCGGTGATTGTCATCCAAGAAATTTTTGGGGTTAATGAACATATTCGGGATGTGACTGATCGCATTGCTCAAGAAGGTTACATTGCGATCGCTCCTGCTATTTATCAACGACAAGCTCCTGGCTTTGAAATTGGCTATACATCGGAAGGCGTTGCTGAAGGGAGAAAGTATAAAGATCAGACGAAAACGAGTGAATTATTAAGTGATATTCAGGCAACCATTGATTATCTTTATGCTCTGCCCCAGGTGGCCAAAACAGGCGTAAGAACCATTGGGTTTTGTTTTGGGGGTTTAGTGGTTTATTTAGCGGCAACTTTACCAGAAATTAGGGCAACGGCTTCATTTTATGGGGCAGGAATTGTTACAGGTTCCCCAGGGGGTGGTCAACCTACCCTTAATTGGACATCGGAGATCACGGGAAAAATCTATGCCTTTTTTGGCTTGGAAGAT
>JBEIFD010000706.1:0-2194 GCA_040382535.1 Merismopediaceae cyanobacterium | reverse complement strand
TTTAGAAACGGCCGTTACCGAAGTCAGAAAATGTTTACAGGTTGATCGTTTAGTAATTTATCAATTTACCGAAACTCAATTATCTTTAACGACTGAACATTCTTTGCCCTTATTAGCTGGCGGAAAAATTACTTACGAAGCCAAAGATTCTGACGATGTTTCTTCTACTTTAAGTTTGATGACAGAGAATGATTGTTTTTATGAGGTTTTAAACTATCAACAGAAGTATTTAGAAGGCCAAGTTGTCGCTATTCGGGACGTGGAAACAGCCTATTCTTCTTCCTATTGTTTAACAAATTTACTCAAAAAATACCAAGTTCGGGCTACCTTGACCGCGCCGATTATTGTCAATGGCTACCTCTGGGGGTTATTAATTGCCCATCAATGTCACTATCCAAGGGAATGGTTAGAACAGGAGCAAAATTTCTTAGGCCAGATTGGCGAACATTTGGCGATCGCCATTAAACAGGCCCAACTCTATGCCGAAGTGCAACATCAAAAACAAAACTTTGAAAATCGAGTTATCGAAAGAACCCAGGAATTGCGCGATACCCTATTGGCAGCCCAAGCAGCCAGTCATCTCAAAAGCGAGTTTCTAGATAATATTAGCCATGAACTGAGAACCCCTTTAACCTGTGTAATTGGACTGTCTGGAACGTTATTACATTGGTTTAATCAAGGCACTTCTCTGCCTGTTGATAAACAGCAACACTATCTTAAAATGATTCAGGATAGTGGTAAAAAATTAATGGATTTAATCAATGATATTATTGAACTGTCTCAGATAGAATCAGGAAAATCAGCCTTAAATTTTGATATTTTTTCCCTCATGTCTCTCGCCCAGGCAGCCTTATATCGTCTAGAGAATTTAGCCAAAGCCAAAAATATTCAACTCAAACTCGATTTTCAAATCCATGCTGAACAGGATGCTTTCTGCGCTGATCCTGACCGTATCCAACAAATTTTGACTCATTTACTCAGTAATGCCGTTAAATTTACGCCGGATGGTGGTAGGGTGACACTCCGCATTTGGAAGGAAAAAAAGCAGGCTGTGTTTCAAGTTGAAGATACGGGCATTGGCATCGATCGCCATCAGTTTCCCTATCTCTTTGAAGCTTTTAAACAACTCCATGAAAACCGACAACGTACCTATGAAAGTACAGGTATTGGATTAGCTCTTACTAAACAACTGGTAGAACTTCATAGTGGCACGGTTGAAGTGGAATCGACAAAGGGAAAAGGGTCTGTTTTTACTATTTTCATTCCCTACCAAAATCAATCCTATATTAAACGTCCGAAGGATCTGCGATCGCAGGAACTTGCTCCAGCAATGAATGTTAGTGTGGTTGTCATTGAACAGGATGAAGAAATTGCGACCTTGATTTGTGAATTATTGACGGTGGCCAATTATCAAGTCATCTGGTTAATTGATACCAATAATGCGGTCAAACAAATTGAGCTATTACAGCCAGGCATTGTGCTGATTGATCAGGACTTTCAGGAAGTTGCCAAGATCAGTCGCTTACTGAAGGCTTCCCATCAAATCAATGTCAATAGCTTAAAAGTTATTTTGCTCAGTGAAAATATTTCTTCTAGTGAATGGAAAGAGTTATCCCAAAGTGGGATTGACGACTATATTCTTAAACCTTTGCAACCCGATTTATTACTACAACGTTTAAATAATATTAGTCGTAATAGTTCTTTAAAAAAAATGGAAACTAATGCCCAATTTTTCCTGCCTGAATAGAAGCATTCTCATCCTGTTTTTCCTCCTATTTATCGATGGCTCAAGGCATCCCGAAGACCATCACCCATATAATTAATACTAACGACGGTTAAAAAGATAGCTAATCCAGGAAAAATAACCATTTGGGGAGCCGTTGCTAAATAATCTTTAGCGGTATAAAGCATTTGTCCCCAGGTCGGAACATCGGGAGGAAATCCCAATCCTAAAAAGCTGAGGGTTGATTCGGTAATAATGGCATTGCCGATCGCCAAGGTTGCAGCCACAATAATGATGTTGAAAACATTGGGAAAAAGATGTTGCCAGATTAATCTTCTCGGTCTAGCTCCTAGGGCGATCGCCGCACTCATAAATTCCATTTCCCTGAGTTTTAAAATATTGCCCCGCACTAAACGAGCAACGGTCATCCAATTGAGACCACCAATGAGTAGCACGACCAATAAAAAAATG
>JBEIFD010000705.1:0-2195 GCA_040382535.1 Merismopediaceae cyanobacterium | reverse complement strand
TTAGAAAAAGAATTAAAAAACCTCGTTAAAAATCTAGGTTTAGAGAATAGGGTTGTTTGGTTAGGAAATTTAACGGAAGATGAATTGATTGGAGCCTACTATGCGGCAACGGCTCTTTGGTTTCCCTCTAATGCGCGCAGTGAAGCTTTCGGCTTAGTGCAGGTTGAAGCAATGGCTTGTGGTTGTCCAGTCATTAATACGAACATTGCTTCTAGTGGTGTTCCCTGGGTTAGCCGTCATGAGAAGGAGGCCCTGACGGTCGCCCTTAATGATCCCATTGCTTTTGCCAATGCAGCCAATCGTTTATTGTCGGAACCCAATTTACGCGATCGCCTATCGATAGCGGGCCAAAAGCGGAGTGATGATTTTAGTTGTCTTAACGTCACTCGTCGAATTTTTGACTTTTATGGGGAAATTTTATCCCAAAAGAATTACTAATTATTTAGTGATTAATTTGCTTATTCTTAACCAAAGAATAATGACTCGACGCAAATATTTTATCATCGACCATATCCAATAAAAGTAAAGCTCTAACGTAGAAATATCGTTAGAACGCCAAATAATTTGATAAGCTTTTAGTTGGGCTTTTTCCATCGCCCAGAGATCACCAGACATTCCTTCTTTGGCGAATTCAGGTTTAAAAAAATAAGCAAGGGGCGCATCTAGAAAGACAATTTTACGATCATCAAATAAGGTTTTAAGAATTAGCAAATAATCTTCTGAATGTCGAGTAATTTCAGTATAATTTTGAACATCAGATGCCTTAAATAACCAACTTGAAGTCAGAACTTTACAAGAAATAAGTAGTTCATTCCGAGAAACAAAATGAGTTTGAACGGGATCAGGAATAAAATCATACGGGAGAACGGATTCTGGCTTTGTTACCAAAATAAGATGTCCCGAAAGGCTAACGTCAGGATGAGCTTCCATCCAGGAATATTGAATTTTAAGTTTGTCAGGATGCCAACCATCATCTGCATCTAAAAACGCAATATAGGGTTGAGACGCGATCGCTCTGCCTTGGTTACGAGATTCTCCTGGCCCCGTATTTTGGAGCAAGTTAAGCACTTTGATAAAGTCTTTCCCGTATTGTTTTTGTAGTGCGAATAATTCTTCTAAGGTATGATCTGGACTCGCATCATTCACTAAAATAACTTCGACAGGGGGAAGACTTTGCTGAAAAACGGACTGGACGGCTCGCCCAATGGTTTTAGTACAACAATAGCAAGGAATGATTACACTAACGGGAGCTTGCATACTTTCGTTCCTCAATCCATTGCCATAATCCCAAAAATTCTAAAACATAATGGATGGTGATAGTGATCAGGGAGAAAAACCCTAATCTTAAACTTTTGAGAGGAGAAATCAGTCGATAACGTAGGCGAATTTGAGTACTTTCTAGCTCGTTTGCGTAGTAATTACCCGAAACACCCCTCGGTTCAACAGTGGTCAAAACATTATCAATTAATTCAAAAGAGACCTGATTGCTATAACACCGACAAAGAAAATCAAAGTCACTGGCAATCCGAAAATTCAAATCAAATAATCCCAACTGTTCATAAATATTGCGACTGACAAAGACGGAAGCATGGGGAAGCATTTTACTAGGTAACTGTTGGGGACGAACGAATTCAATATAGCCTTCTGATGAATTTTTCTTCAGGGTTTGACAATGCCCCACAAAAATAGAGGGTTTCGAGGTAGATTGCCAAGCCTTAGACAGCATTTCTAGGGTATGGGGTTCGTGGCGATCGCCCGCATTGAGCAGACAAATCAGATGACCATGACTGAGAGCAATTCCTTTATTCATGGCATCATATAGTCCTAAATCGGGTTCACTTCGCCAATGACTCAGTTTAGAATCATATTTTTCGATAATTTCTAAGGTTTTATCAGTACTACCACCGTCAATAACAATATATTCAAGATAGGGATAATTTTGAGTGAAAATACTTTGCAGGGTTTCCTCTAGGGATGCTTCAGCGTTGAATACAACCGTAATCACGGTAATCAAAGGAGTCTCGATGGGAAGATTCTCTAAAATTGTGATGGGAGACCTTCCTCCTTGGCGTTGCGGTGAGTATCCTTGGATTTGCTCTCGATATTGCTCAATAGTGGGAACAACCATGAAAAAAATTACAGTTCTTGTTACGAATAAGACTTTTTTGAACCAAGAGTCAATATATTACAGAAGA
>JBEIFD010000704.1:0-2211 GCA_040382535.1 Merismopediaceae cyanobacterium | reverse complement strand
GTCACTAAATTGGATCTCGCCCCCTATTTAGAAATTGATTTGAAAAGATTAGAAAATAATGTTCGTTCCATGAATCAAAGTGTGAAAATTATTTTCCTTTCTGCTAAAACAGGGGAAGGTTTAAATGACTGGTTTACTTGGGTTAAAAGCCAAATTAAAATGCCTGTTTGCTTGAACGGTTAAATCGGTAACGGTTATAAATAAAAATTCGTTATTTAATATTTATTGAGTCTTGTCACACATCACAATATACATCATGAAACGACGTAATTTCTTTTCTTTACTGTTGGTATTTTGTAGTACCTTACTATTAACGGTTAGCTGTAATCAGGCTCCTAAAGAAGTTCCCACTGCCAATAATCCTGTAACCAATACACCTCCTATCGTCATCGGTTATAGTAATTGGGCGGGCTGGTGGCCCTGGGCGATCGCGGAAGAAGAGGGTTTATTCGCTAAAAATGGGGTAAACGTAGAAATGAAATGGTTTGATGGTTATCTCGAATCCTTACAAGCCCTAGCCGCAGGACAATTGGACGGAAATAGTCAAACCCTAAACGATACGATCGCCTTTGCAGGAGAAGCGATTAATGGCGAGGTTGCTGTTTTAGTGAATGATAACTCAGCAGGTAATGACAAAATTATTGTCGCGGAAGAAATTAATAGCGTTAAAGATTTAAAAGGCAAAAAAGTTGCCGTTGAAGAAGGAGTCGTTGATGATTTCTTACTTAGCTTAGTCCTAGAAAAAGAAGGAATGAATCGTAAAGATGTGCAAATTGTTCCCCTCGAAACAGGAGCCGCCGCAGCAGCATTTGCATCGGGCAAAGTTGACGCAGTAGGAGCATTTCCTCCCTTTTGGTTAACGGCTCTAAAACGAAAAGGATCAAAGGAAATTGCCAGTTCTAAAGATTTTCCTGGAGCAATCCCTGATCTTTTAGTTGTGACTGAAAAATTAATCAAAGAGAAACCTGAACAAGTTCAAGCGTTAGTAAAAACTTGGTTTGAAGTTCGGGATTTCATGGAAAAAAATCCAGAGAAAGCCGATCAAATCATGGCAAAACGAGCAGGAATTAGTCCAGAAGAATTAAAGCTCTATAAAGAAGGGACTCGATTTTTTACGATCGCAGAAAATATTGAAGCCTTTAGTCCTGGTGACACAATGAAAAGTATGCCCTATGCTGCAACAAAAATGGCAGATTTCATGAAAAATGTTGGTTTTATTAAGAAAGTTCCTGATTTAACGAAAATTTTAGATTCTCAGTTTGTTAAAACACTTAATACAGATAAAGCTTAAGTAATACCTAATTACAGCAAATTGCATTGTGATCGCAGACAAAATATTTGTAGGGACATAATAGATTATGTCCTTATCCTGCATAGGGCTTAACCAAAAAGTGCTGTATCAATCAAAAATTATTTTCTAATTTCTCGATAATATTAACCGTTTCAATCTTTATTCTATTCACAAGAGAAGATAAAATGACGACGAATACTAAACTTCTGAAACCAACTATTTTTTGGCAACTTGCTGAAGAGATTTCCGAGTCATTGAAATGGATTTTAATGACCCTTTCCATTGTTATTCCCTTGGTAATTTGGCTATTGCTGTCGAGTTTTGCCCGTATTGAATCCGTTTTTCTGCCTTCCCCCTTAGCAGTTATTCAGGCATTGGTCAATCTCTGGCAACAAGGTTTTTTAATTCAAGATACGGTTACAAGTTTCTTAAGAGTGGTAGGTGGATTTTTCTTAGGGGGACTCGTTGCGATTCCCTTGGGTATTTTGATGGGAGCTTTTCCCAGTATCCGTAGTTTAACCGAGCCGATTATTGGGGTTGTTCGTTATATGCCTGCACCCGCCTTTATTCCTCTTTTAGTGATTTATTTAGGGATTGGCGAAACGTCAAAGGTGATGCTCATTTTCATTGGAACAATTTTCTTTAATACTCTCATGATTATGGATGCCGTTAAATTTATTCCCAAAGAATTAATTGAGGTTACTTATACATTAGGCGGTTTACGAAAACAGATTTTATTACAAGTGATTACGCCCTATGTGATTCCGAATATTTTGGATGCTTTTCGGATTAATATGGCCGCCGCCTGGAATTTGGTCGTCGTCGCGGAATTATTAGCCGCAGATAATGGCTTAGGAAAGCGCATTGTATTAGCTCAAAAATTCCTTAGAACCGATGAGATTTTTGCCTGTTTAATTGTT
>JBEIFD010000703.1:0-2212 GCA_040382535.1 Merismopediaceae cyanobacterium | reverse complement strand
GGCTGTCCAAGGGCAACTTTCCGTAGAATAATGATCTAAGCAATTAGGCATTAATTGCTCATGTAGAAACTGATAATAGAGTTCTTGAGAAGGAGCAAGAGAAATTCCTAAATGTAAATGTTCGCCGACTTCGATCATTTTAATCAGATGATGAATATCGGTTTGGGCTTGTTGGGGTTCAGGAGTATAAAGCAGTTTTTGTAAACTCTGAAAAATTAAACGTTCCAAGGTTTTCTTGGCTTCGGGCATGGTCAACTGACAATGTAAATAATCGGCTTCCGTCGCGATCGCGGTTAACTCTTCTAAATAATGGGCCGTCTGTTTAGGATTATCAATGGATTGCTCCAATTGTCCCATGACCTTGAGACAACGGTGGGCGATCGCAATATCTGCCGCGACTTGCAATTCCTGGGGAACAGGTAACTCATCTCGTTGAAAAGCGACTAAAATACTGTAATTATCTCGATAAACTTGGGTATAAAGTTGGTCTAAATGTTTCTTCGTCTTCTCCGTTAATAATTGCATAATACGGTGTCTTTCTTCGGCAAAAAGATTCTGGAGATTAAAGGATTGAAACCCAAAAACTTCACTCATACTGAGAATGATTTTGGCTGAACTCGCTAATTTAAACGAGGCAAAAACCTGTTCTTTTAATTTGCTATAGGCACTACGACTTTTAAACGGTTGAATACAACAATGAAAATCCCAACCGCCTAAATGTAAAACCGCAAAGGTAAAATGATGATTTTCCCAGGTAATTGTCGAGGTTAATTTTACCTGTCCCACTGCCAACGTTAAGGGGCCAAGTTGTTGCTTTTGATAATCTAATTGTTCAGTTTGATAACAATAAACAGCCTGTTGATGGGAATAGTTTGTAAACAGCGAACTAATAGCATAATGGGCCGCCACCTGTTCAAAGCTAATTTGAGCCGTTGTCACTAATTGTTGATAAACCGCTTCTCCATCTTTAAAAACCGCCACATTACTAGGAGCCAGGGCTAATTGAGCCACAAAATCCTCTTCTAAATGGATTCCCGTCACCTCCGCCGCTAATTCCATTGCTCGTGAAGCATAACGCAAAATTTGCACCCCTTCTGGTCGGGATAATTCTTCAAAAAACCAGCCACAACTGGTAAACATCAACAAACTATGACGTTGCATTTCTAGTAAACGCAGAGCATCAATTTTTTCTGTTGATGTAAGGGGATGAATTTGATGTTTTTGTAAAAATAATTCTGTTTTTTCGGGAGAGCGGTCAAGAATCACCTGAATATAATCTTCCCTAGCTTGCCAAGGATCATTAAATAATTTTCGCCCTGCCGTCACATAAAGCTTGATCAATTCATCACGGAGCCAATTTAAACTATCCCGAAGCGGTCTGCGCCATTTTTGATGCCATTCTCCCCCGCCTCCGCAACCACAATCATCCTGCCAACGATCCACGCCATGCCCACAACTCCAAGCGGTCACAGGTTTAAGTATCACTTCCCATTGGGGCGGGAATAAACTGAGATAATGGGCAAAATTTGTTACTTTCCAGTCTCTTTTGGGGAATTCTGTCGTAAAAGCATAGGCTAAACATTTTTCCGTTCCCCCCTTGTGATGCCCAAAGGTTTCGCCATCTGTCGCCACACTAATCAATTGGGAAGGACGGTGATCGCCTCTGACTGCTTGACCTAGCCTTCCTGCGAGGTGATCTGAGCTACTCAGGACATCATTAAAGCCCATATCGCGGGAAATGGGGCCATCATAAAAGAAAATATCAATAAAACGACCATCAGCAATAAAGCAGCGATAGGGACGGGTGGGATCAATCTGAGTACCGCCAACTTCATGCCATTCGGGGTGAGGATTATGTTCGGTGGGTAAAGGGCGACAACGCTCTGTTTGGGAAGGTGCCAGGACAATAAAGCGGATATTTTCGTCAATGAGGGCTTCTAGGGTGTCATAATCTACGGCAGTTTCTGCTAACCACATTCCCTCGGTTTCTCGTCCAAAACGATAGCTAAAATCGGCTTTCCCCCAGCGAATTTGGGTATATTTATCTTTTTTATTCGCTAAGGGCAAAATAATGTGGTTATAAACCTGGGCGATCGCGTTACCGTGGCCATTCAGGCGATCGCGGCTTTTACGATCGGCATCAATAATGCGTTGATAGGCTTCGAGGTCATAGCTTTCTAGCCAGGACATCAGGGTAGGGCCGATATTAAAG
>JBEIFD010000702.1:0-2220 GCA_040382535.1 Merismopediaceae cyanobacterium | reverse complement strand
CCCGCATTATAGGTTTCATCCAATAACAAAATATCATTGCCCAAATCATGACGACGAGCGCGACCGCCTGGCAGATCGACCGTTAAACCTGCGGTCAAACTTTCCCAATTTAGTCCTAAAACTTTCGCGATCGCCAGAACTGCCAAATAATTTAAAGCATTATGACGACCAGGTAACGGTAAGGGAAAAATCAAATTTTCTACCTGTAAGGTTTGGGAATCAATCAGTTTTCCGTGAATATCTCCCCCTTCCAATCCATAGGTCACGGTTTGTCCCGACCAGAACTGGGATGCGGTCTTCATTAATCTTTCATTATCTTGATTTAAAATCGCCATACTACTATTGGGCATTTCCGCGAGTAACTCACACTTGGCTTCCGCGATCGCCTGTTCCGAGCCTAAACGACCAATATGGGCCGTTCCCACATTCGTAATCACCCCAATCGTTGGTTGAGCAATTTGAGCTAAAAGAGCAATTTCTCCCCGTCCCCGCATGGCCATTTCAATGATTGCATAATCATGGTCGGGCGTAATCTCTAACAACGTCTTAGGAACCCCGATTTCATTATTATAATTAGCCTGGGTTTTATGCACTTTTCCATGCAGCGAGAGAGCGGCGGCAATCAGTTCCTTAGTTGTCGTTTTTCCCACTGAACCTGTTATTCCAATAACGGGAATTGAAAATTGATTGCGCCACCATTGGGCAATTTTTTGGTAAGCAATTAATGTATCCGAAACAATTATTTGGGGAATCGTTAACTCCGAATTTATTTCAACTTGATGATCTACAATTAAGGCGATCGCCCCCCGCTCTATTGCCATTTGAGCAAATTCATGGCCATCAAAATTTTCTCCCCGTAACGCCACAAAAACATCCCCTGTCCCTAAAGAACGAGAATCCGTTGCCACCTGAGATATCCGTAAATCCTCGGACAAATCCTCTTCACTCAAAACAGGAATATCTAGAATTTTACCGAGTTCCCTAACAGAAATATTTAAAGTCATAGAAATAATCAATTAAGATAAAATATAGAAACAAGGATCATGAACGACTCAAAAAGAACAGGCATTGCAAAGCGTTTAACGTGATCTAGATCACAGCTAATATGTGACCTAACAAGCTATGTTAGACAGGTAGTAAGCGACTGAATGGTGTTACAGACTAGTTCAGAGCCTATCTTATCACTGACTTCTTCCTTGGGAAAGTAAAGTTGACTATCAGATAAAATCTACATTTTTTTATCCATTAGAGTTTTCCCATCCCAAACTATTCTTTCCCCACCTGCATTTCATATAAATGCTTACTTAGGAGGGTTGAATCCCGTGAACAACTCGCCCATGCTCAACACCTATCAATCGAAAGGAACCACTGACGAACAAACGCTGTATGACCACCTCATCGACAGTGCGCAAACCGATTCGTCTGAGCAAATCCTAGACGACTTCCATTCTCTTTTCATTGAAGCTCGTGGATTCAGAAAGCCCGAAGTCAATCTTGCCCTAGAAAGAATTGTTAGAAAAAAGAACGTAGAACAGTCCTTTAACTATATTTTCAACCGTTGTTTTCACATTGTTATCAATCGTTGGCAAATGCAACCCCACACCCAACGAGATATTCCGCGTCTGATCAATCTTTTTAATAATTTACCAACGGGGGGAAGCCTTGCCAACACTAGCAGTGGTTCTATTCGTCAGCTCGTTAAAAACTTTACCTCCACAGAGCAATTTGTCAAACTCAAACGATTATCAGAAGTCATTGACAATAAACAAGGTGGCAATAGTGCGGCGACGGCATCTGTGGGAAATTTGATTCACCGCTATCCCTATCTCTACGATTATTGTCTTTTAGGTGATGATAGCAGTGAGGAACACCAACAGACCGTTAGACGGGTTAGAAGTCAGACAGAAAGATGTTTTGAGGTGAATTTATCTCGTTATGTTACCTACAAGGTCAGGACGACTCAAACGGATACGGCGGGTTTAACCCTGCCCCATAAAGAACTCATTTTACCCGTTAAAAATCCGACACTGTTAAGTGATCATGAATTAAACCGTTCTCTCAAGCATTATGTGGGGAAAGTCGAAGGGGGACAGAGTTATAAATCGATTTCCCAGAGTTTTGCGAGTAATACGCTTCATACGAAAAACTTTGGAGCCTTTAAAGACGATCTCTATGAGTATATTTTAGGATCAATGGATACTCGATACAGTCAAGCTAGCT
>JBEIFD010000701.1:0-2225 GCA_040382535.1 Merismopediaceae cyanobacterium | reverse complement strand
TCTCTTTTTGTCGGTCTCGTCGGGGATGAATTTAAATTAGCCCTACAGTCAGGCGATTTTTTGATTCGTAATTTATTGGGAGTTGATCCCCGTTATGGGGCCATTGCGATCGGCGATCGTGTCCGTCCAGGGCAAAGAATCCAGTTTCATCTAAGGGATGCTCAAACTTCAGCAGAAGATCTAGATTTTCTATTAAAAAAATATCAAACCAACTCAAAAACGAATTTAGCTCAAGCGGCTCTCTTATTTTCCTGTTTAGGGAGAGGAAACTCTCTTTATCAAGTTCCTAACTTTGATTCCGAATTATTTCGAGATCACGTTCCAGATATTCCCCTAGCGGGCTTTTTTGGAAATGGTGAAATCGGCCCAGTCGGCAAAAGAACTTTTCTCCACGGCTACACATCTGCCTTTGCCGTTTTTCGGTCTCTCTAATCTTTTGGATTTTCTTTCTATCAGGAGACTCAGAATATGCACCCATTTCACAAGCTACAAGGGAGCGAGTTGAGCATTAGTTGCTTTTGCCTTACGGTAATAATTGTAGTAATAATAATCCCTGCGATTAGAATTTTTCGCCCCATTAGCAATAATGCCCCAGATAGGAATATTAGACATTTTTAACTCTAATAGAACTTCCTTGGTTAGATCACGACTGGTTTTATCCAAACGCACGACGAGTAAGATACCATCAGTTTGATTGGCTAATAATTTTGTATCAGCGATTCCCAAAATAGGGGGTGAATCGACCAAGATTAGATCAAACTCTTCTTCCCACTGCTTGATAAACATCGCCAAACTCTTAGAACTGACCAATTCAGTCGGATTAAACCATTTTCCCGCCGCCCTAATCACATAGAGATTCTCACTCATGAGCGATGGAACGATCTGATTATCTGGGGCATCGGGCAGTTCTTCAAAGGGAACCTCTGGCTCTTGGCCATGAACTTTGGCGAGTAATGACCAGCGTTGCTGTTGGGGAAAATAACGGTCACCATCTACTAGTAACACTTTTTGCCCAATTTTAGCTGCTGATTGAGCGAGAAAAAATGCGTTAGTGGACTTCCCTTCCCCAGGAATAGCAGAGGTGATCACAAAAGAACGGCAGGAGCGTCGTTCTCGAAGAAAGAAGAGATTGGTATATAAAAAAGAAAAAGCCTCCATGAAACCTGTCCAGTCCGATTTTTTTTGCTCAAAAATCTTAAAGGCTTTGGTTTTAAAATCGGTCATTCCAGGCTGAAATGGAATCGTCCCCAACACACTGATCCCTGTTTCTTCAGTGACTTCTTCCGGAGTATGAAAACTGCGGTCTAAACTTTCTGCCAGTAGCCCGACCGCTGCCCCAGCAACAATTCCTGCGAGTAGAGACAACAATAAATTTCGGAATAACTGACTGTAAGGTCTTTGGGGAGTCCGAATTTCGGAAACTAACCGCCAAGGAATAAATTGTTTAGCCGATTCTACCTCCAGTAATTGTTTAGCTGAGAGCAAAGACGTTAAACTTTTGGTTCCAATTTCAATTTCTCCCGTCAGTTCTGCATACCGTCCTGAAGCGTTGGCGAAATCTTTGATATATTGACGCATTTGTTGTTCAGTAACTAACAGGGACTTTTGACGCGCCTGGGCTTGCTTGACTTGATTTGCGGCTACGAGGATTTGCTGAGTGAGGTTAAGACGAATACTATTGGGAGAAACAAATTTATTCTGCAACTCGGCTGAATCAAAGGGAAGACCTTTTAAGGCAATTTGGGTTTCTTGGGTAAGGAGAGGGAGTAAATTAGCTCTTTCTGTTTGGAGTTGCTGAATAATAATATTGTCGTCGGTATAACGAGCTGAAGCTGACGCCAATTTACTGTCTATTTCTCTTAATTGATTTAAGAGTCCCATGTAGCGGGGGGATTCAGTCAAGGCACTTAGGGCGATCGCCTGCTGTTCATCAATTCCTAACTGTTGGCGCAAATTGTTATATAGGGCGATCGACTGATTTAATTCAGCATCATTTTGTTGTTTTCCTTGATTTAAGGCGACCAGGCTATTGGAGATCACATTTCCCTGAGACTGGGGATCAATAAAGTTCGTTTTAAGGCGAAACTCTTGGAGTTGTTTTTGTAAGTTGGCCAATTGTTTTTTAACGGCTGGAATCTGTTTGTCAACAAAGGATAACTGCTGAGCAGACTTGATATTTTGGTCTTCTAGGGTATAGGCTAAATAGGCATTTGACAAAGCCCGTA
>JBEIFD010000700.1:0-2230 GCA_040382535.1 Merismopediaceae cyanobacterium | reverse complement strand
CTCAATTCCTGCGATCGCGGCCGCTTCTGCCAAAATATTAACGGGCCATGGATCGCGCCAAGCTTGCCACCGTTGTAGATAATCAGGATGGCCAATCGCATAACCCAAACGTAATCCAGGCAAACTATAAAACTTTGTCAGCGATCGCAAAATAATTAAATTCGGATATTTTTCTACCAAACCAAGGAGACTTTCTGATTGCTCTGGCGGCAAAAAATCCATAAACGCTTCATCAATAACCACTAGGGAAAATTGATCCAACAGAGGTAAAATTTCGGATTTTCTAAAAAGACGACCCGTCGGATTGTGGGGATTATTTAAGAGCAGACCTACCTTGGAATAATCTGCTGGCGGGATAATTTGAGGCAATAGCTGCTGGGAAAAAATATCAAAGGAAATCGCTTTTATTTTTGCGGAAAAAGCCGTTAATGCTCGATAGTAATCTCCAAATCCAGGAGTTAATAAAATCGTTTCGTTTGTTTTGGCTAATTCCCGTCCTGCCCAGGTCAGCAACTCCGCCGAACCGTTGCCTGGCAAGATCCAATCTCCAGGAATATCATGAAAATTTGCTAAACGCGATCGCAGAGAACAATAATTGGGATCAGGATAATTCCTGAGTTGAACAAAAGCCGCTTGGAGCGCATTAATAACACTAGAAGGCGGCCCCAAGGGATTAATACTAGCTGAAAAATCTAGCAAAGAAGAAGCTGGACAGCCCGCAATTTCTGCCGCCCAAGCCAAATTTCCGCCATGATTCGGTTGATTCACCTAAGCAGGAGTATTTTTATTCGGTGAAACTTTGTCTTTAAATAATTTACCCGCAGAAAAGGCTGGAACTTTGGTGGCGGGAATAATCATTTTTTCGTTGGTTTTAGGATTGCGGCCTTCCCGTTCTTTCCGTGCGCGTGCTTCAAAGGAACCGAAGCCAACTAGGGTTACCTTATCGCCTTCAGAAACCGCTTCCATAATGGAGTCGATCGCTGCCGTCAGCACTGCATCAGCCTGCTTTTTGGTAACAGAGGCTTTTTCAGCGACGGTATGAATTAATTCAGCTTTATTCATTCAATAATCTCCTTTAGAGTCTCGTTTTTGATGTTTTTGGGTAAATCTCTCCCGTTGAAACTTCGTCAGGAGGCTTAACTAATCGGTTGATCAGACTAGATTTATGGGGGTTAATCGCTAGAATCCTTGATAGACTAGCTATTTCAATGATTTATTCTAAGGGGTAATTGCCAAATTTGGATCAAATAAATGATGAATTTAGAGAGATTTTTTCGGATTTATTTATATTTTGTTACCTGATGCCCAATATTTAAGAAAAGTTCCCCTCCTATTTTAACTCGGATTTTTCTGTTTAAATGGGTTAAAAGTCTCTCTCCATCAGTATTTTAGCCTTTACTGATCAACTCTATCTCCTCAAAATGTTACAAACTCAGCCAGGTAATTGCCTGACGAATCCAATCTTCCACATTAGGATTTTTTTGTAAAGTTGTATCTTGACCCAGAGGCGCGATCGCCCGATTAATTTCCGCTTGAGTATAACCGAGGGCTAAAAGGGTCATTTCCACATCATTAATAATACTTGAGTCGGGGAGATTCGTTGTCTGGGGCAGTCCCGATACTTGCCGCCATTGCGCTAATTTTGTTTTCAGTTCGAGGGCAATGCGTTCTGCGGTTTTTTTGCCGACTCCTGGGGTTTTGCTCAATTGTTCAATATTCCCCATAACGATCGCCTGTACTAAACCCTCTAGCCCCAAAGTATCCAGCAGTGCGATCGCTAACTGAGTCCCAATACCACTGACGCTAATCAGTTGAGCAAACAAATCCCGTTCAGCAGGAGCCGCGAAACCAAAAAGTTGTTGCTGATCTTCTCGGATATAAAAATGGGTAAAAATTTGCAGAATTTCCTGCTCGTCGGACATTAACGCTTGAGCAAAGCTAATCGGAATCTGGATTTCATAGCCCGTTTGATTCACCTCTAGGATGAGCATCATTCGATTCTGAAAATTTTTACCAACGGAAACAAATTGCCCTTTGAGATAATTAATCATGTTTTGGTGAAAATCCTATAACAAGGGACTTAAGCTCCTTGCTGTATGCCTTTTGAATGATTAGGAATGAAAAATAAATAACCTGTGCTTTTTTCTGTGATGAACAAATTCTACAAAGAACTCTTGTTCTTGATTATTGAGATTATAGGTTCGTATCCCCCCGATTAATACCTTTTTTG
>JBEIFD010000699.1:0-2230 GCA_040382535.1 Merismopediaceae cyanobacterium | reverse complement strand
TTTAGTTTCTTTTTTCTTTGATATAATGACAATAATACTATAATAAAAATCAGGATATGGCTAGGTTTTAATTATTTCCCCATTTCCTCTAAGCCTTACACCATACCTTTTTTCGCCTTTAATCAAACTACACCAGTGCCGTAATCGGGGCGTTTCCTGATATTGGAATTTAATTTGCATCATACCATAGGGCTAATCTACTTCTAGGGGACAAATTCCCTGTTCCTGACTATATTTGCGTAATTCCTCAATGAGTTGACTATCTTGGGAAGCGGTTCTGGCTCCTGCTTCGGCGGCCCAATGTTTCAGGGCTTCTATCTGAGGTCTGGCTATGGTGGCTAGGGGAACGGTTTCACTGATCGCTTGAATAATATCTTCCGTTGTAAAATCCCGTCGTTGCTGATTCACCTGGGTAGAAAAGGCTCGTTGCATTGCATCAATAATGACCTGTTCGATTTCTGCTCCACTAAAGTTTTCACTGTTCTGAGCTAATGAACTTAGGTCAAAGTCCCGCAGGCGAGAAGGTCGTAGGCGTTGCAGATGAACTTTAAAGATTTCTTCCCGTTCTTTTTGATTCGGTAAATTGAGGAAGAAAATTTCATCAAAGCGGCCTTTGCGGAGAAGTTCCGCAGGGAGGATTTGCACATTATTGGCGGTGGCTACGATGAAAACGGGACTGGTCTTTTCCTGCATCCAGGTGATGAGAGAACCAAATACCCGACGGGATGTACCAGAGTCTCCATCTGCTCCACTATTGATATTGCCAAAGGCTTTATCTATTTCATCCATCCAGAGGACGCAGGGGGCCATGGCTTCGGCGAGTTGGATCATCTGACGAACTCGGCTTTCACTCTCTCCCACGATTCCTCCAAATAGGCGACCTGCATCCAGACGGAGCAGGGGTAAACGCCATTCATGGGCTATGGTTTTTGCGGAGAGGGACTTCCCTGTGCCTTGAATACCGACGAGTAACACGCCTTTGGGGTTAGGAATACCATATTTGCGAGCTTCTTCTGTGAAGGCATCCTGACGCATTCTCACCCATTGTTTGAGGTTATCTAATCCCCCTACACTTTTTAGGGTTTCTTGACTATGGAAGAATTCGAGGATTCCTGTCTGGCGGACTGCTTGCCGTTTTGACTCTAGGACTCGATCTATGTCGCTTTCGTTAACTTGTTGATTGGCGGCGAGGGCTGAGGCTAATACCCGACTAATTCTGGCTCGACTGAGTCCTTGGCAGGCTTTGATCAGTTGTTCTTTACCCAGTCCATTGATGTTGAGTTTTTCGGGGTGAACGAGTTGGGCGATCAGGTAATTAATTTCGCTTGTGTCGGGTAGGGGAATGTCAACGACGGTAATTTCTTCTTGCAGTTCGGGGGGAATGGCGAGGGTGTAGCTGGTAAAAATGAGGGTTTTGCGGCTACGTTTCAGGTCTTTGGTGAGGTTCTTGATTTCTCGAATAATCGGAGCATTTTTATCGCTTTCGGGATGTTTGAGGATGGGATGGATGTCTCGCAGGACAAAAAGGACGGATTCGTTCGAGTCGCTTTTGCCAATTCGTCCTAATGCGCCCATAACAGAGCCTTTATCGGAGCCGTTGTCGTTCCAGCCGCGCACGATGTCCCAAAAGAGCAGTTTACGGGGTGTTTTGCTTTGATGGGCTATCTGATGCAGGATTTCGTCGGTGGGGTCTTCTTCGGCGGCGACGAGGTAGAGCAGGGGATATCTGGCTCTAATCATCAGATCCAGTTGTTGGATTAATGCTTGATGGGGTTGGCTGGGATTTCCGAGGACAGCATCGCTAGAGTTGGGGGTTGGAGGCATGGGTAGGGGTTAGGTAAAGCTTAGAACAGAGAGAATTCTATCGTAATGATACTACCAATCAAAAAGTTAATGATAGGATATTATTCGTGATAATGTAAGAGCATAACTGATCCAGGAGGTTAGTAATGACAGTTGAGTTTCGAGAAAAGGCTTTAATGGCTTATGAAACTATGTCGTCTCATCAAAAAGAAGAGATCGATCCTGTACTTCAAAGTCTTACATCGATGGATCATTCTCCTTTTTTGTGAACGCCTCTTGCTCCTGAAAAACTCAAGGAGATTAAGTTGGATAATATTAAAACCTGGGTAGCAGCGATTAATCAAAATATTAGGTTGCTTTATCAAAAAACGGAACAGGGATTTTTGATTATTGACATTATTAGTCTCAATAGTTTGGCATCTCTATG
>JBEIFD010000698.1:0-2231 GCA_040382535.1 Merismopediaceae cyanobacterium | reverse complement strand
GTCTTAATTTATGATGCGTTAGTGGATGAATCCCTATTAAATCTAGCTCCAACGGATTGCTTACTCATTAACGTCGGAAAAAGGGGAGGTTTACCCAGTTGTTCCCAGACTGAAATTAATCAATTATTAGTGACTCATGTTGTGCAAGGTAAACGAGTCATCAGACTCAAAAGCGGTGATCCCTTTATTTTTGGGCGTTCTAATCCCGAAATTCAAGCATTAAAAGAAAATAATTGTTCCTTTGAGGTGATTCCAGGAATATCTTCGGCGATCGCTGCTCCGTTATTAGCGGGTATTCCTTTGACGGATAAAGACTTGAGCCAATGTTTTGTCGTCCTGACGGGGCATGATCCCGAAGGCTTGAATTGGCAAGCACTCGCCCAGATTGATACGTTGGTAATTTTAATGGGGGGGAAAACCCTACCGCGAATGATTGCCTTATTACTAGAAAATTCGCGATCGCCCGAAACCCCCATTGCCATCATTAAAAATAGCGGCAGACCCGATCAACAGGTTTGGATGGGAACCTTAGCTGATATCGTAGAAAAAACTGACGGAATTAACCTTTCACCATCCGTTATCGTCATCGGAGCGGTGATTAATTTACGAACTATGGCCACGTCTTCTTTACCCTTGGCGGGAAAAACGGTTTTAATTACCCGTGCGGCGGAACAATCCAGTCATTTTACTGAATTACTAACGGAACAGGGTGCTAATGCCTTAGAAATGCCCGCTTTGGTGATTCAACCGCCATCTAGTTGGCAAGCCTTGGATGACGCGATCGCGGACTTATCCCGTTTTCAATGGTTGATTTTAACTTCGGCTAATGGGGTAGAATACTTTTTTCAAAGATTACAAACACTAGGCAAAGATAGCAGAGCTTTAGCAGGATTAAAAATTGCAGTTGTCGGTAAAAAAACCGCAATAACGTTAAAACAATATGGTATAAATGCGGATTTTATTCCCCCCAATTTTGTGGCTGATTCCCTAGTCGAAACCTTCCCCGAAAATTTGCTGGATCAAACCATTCTTTTTCCCAGAGTAGAAACAGGCGGTAGAGATATTTTAGTCAAACAATTACAGGAAAAAGGCGCGAATATAATCGAAGTTCCTGCCTATCAATCGGGTTGTCCTGAATCTATGGCTCCCGACATTTGGCAAGCCTTAGTCAATCAAAAAATTGATATTATTACCTTTGCGAGTTCCAAAACCGTCCAGAATTTTTATACTCTCGTTAAACAAGCATTAAATCCCAATTCCCCAGAAGATTTATTAAAACTTTTAGAACCGATTTGTTTAGCTTCCATTGGCCCCCAAACCAGCCAAACTTGCCAACAACTTTTCGGTAGAGTCACCCTAGAAGCCGAGGAATATACCCTAGAAGGATTAACCACCGTATTAATAAATTGGTGTTTGAATTAGATTTTTTGAACTCCAATGGTACAATACGGATTACCGATAAACGATGCAATTGGTAGGCCAACGTGGTTTTAACAACTCTTTCTTCCCCCCATCCGATTTCAACCGTCGAAAATAATCTTTTTCCCCTTACACCGCCCCAGGACACACCAGCTTTAAAAATTTGGCTTGCTCAATGGGTTGAACGGATTATTGCGGGAGAACGAATCGATAAAGAAACCGCGATCGCCCTCAGCCAGATTGAAGGTCAGGAAAATATTTTGGCATTGTGTGAAGCCGCCGATGGAATTCGCCATGCCTGTTGTGGCAATGTGGTTGATCTCTGTAGCATTATCAACGTTAAATCGGGCAACTGTTCGGAAAATTGCGGTTACTGTTCCCAATCCTCCCATCACCAAAGCCCCGATGCTCCCGTTTATGGACTAAAAACCTCGGAAGAAATTCTTGCCCAAGCAAAAGCCGCAGCAGCAGCAGGAGCCAAACGCTTTTGTTTAGTCAGCCAGGGACGCGGGCCTAAGTATAATAGCCCCAAATCTCAGGAATTTGAAGAAATTTTAGCCACTGTCCGCCAAATCATTACCGAAACCCAAATCAAACCCTGTTGCGCCTTGGGGGAAGTCACCCTAGAACAGGCAGAAGAACTGAAAAAAGCGGGAGTCACTCGCTACAACCATAATTTAGAAGCCTCAGAACGTTTTTACCCTGAAGTTGTCACCACCCACACCTGGCAAGACCGCGTAAATACCATTAAAAATCTCAAATCCGTTGGTATTCAAGCTTGCACAGGGGGAATTTTAGGTATGGGGGAAACC
>JBEIFD010000697.1:0-2237 GCA_040382535.1 Merismopediaceae cyanobacterium | reverse complement strand
TCAGGTTAAAGAGTTGGTCGGCTTCTATATGGACAATGCCACAATTATTCGAGAAAAATTAACGGCGGCCAATTTAGCGGTTTATGGTGGTATTAACGCGCCCTACGTTTGGGTTAAAACTCCTCATGGTTTATCCAGTTGGGAATTCTTTGATAAATTATTAGAAACCGTTAATGTCGTTGGAACACCAGGTTCGGGCTTTGGGGCAGCGGGAGAAGGATATTTCCGCATTTCTGCCTTTAATAGTTGGGCCAATGTAGAAGAGGCGATGCAACGTATTACCGATAAATTTACGGTTTAATGCCGATATTTTCCTTAAATTTCTCCTAACAGGATGTACACACTCGCCCAATGGTCAGTAGAAGATTACCATCTGATGATTGCCCAAGGAATCCTCACCGATCGCTCAGTTGAATTAATTGCTGGGGATATTATTGAGATGAGTCCAGAGGGATCAACCCATCGTTTTATTAACCATCGAGGGATTAAATATCTACGTCACCTGTTAGGGGAACAAGCGGAAGTGATGGAAGCCCATCCCATTACCCTGCTTGATTCGGAGCCTGAGCCTGATATTGCCATTGTGCGATCGCCTGATACTCTATATTTAGATCGTCATCCGTTGGCGGAAGATATCTATTGGCTGATTGACATTGCCGATCGCACTTTAGCAAAAGATTTAGGCATCAAAAAAAAGGTCTATGGCCAGGCGGGGATTCCTGAATATTGGGTGATTGATGTGGCAAAGCGATCGCTTAAAGTGTTTAAGGGTTTAACGGAACAAGAATATGCCATTGAACAGGAGTATCAAACGGGAATCATTATCCCCTTGGCGTTTCCTAATGTGCAGATTTCTGTGGAACGATTACTTTGTTTAGAAATAAATTAAAAAAAGCTGATAATGGTTTAGATTGCTTTGAAATTGGCGTTTTCCCCTTCTAAAGTTAGATCTATCCCGATTATGTTAAGGACTGAAACATTTTTTAGATTGGCTTAAATTTTCTTCAAAAGATTGAACGATAAATTAATTTTGCTATGATTGCGGAAGATTATTAAAGACAGCAGAGTTCAAGCCGAAAGATTATGACGGAATTTGTCGATGGATTAGCGAAAAATTTAACAGATGCCTACGATGTCTGCGATCCTGTCACGGCTCTAGAAGGTGAGGCATTGGATGTTTATTACTTGCCATTGTTAGAAGCACGAAAGACTGAGGCGATTATTCAGGTAGGGCAGATTTTGCAACAACAAAAACCTGAATCCTTTGAGACAATCCTATTTACAGGCCATCGGGGATGTGGAAAAAGCACGGAATTACACCGCTTGGAAAAGCAATGGCAAGCGAAATATTTAACGATTTTTTTGGATGTAGAAGAAGAAACCGATATTAATGATCTGATTTATATTGATATTTATTTGATGGTCATTCGTCAGGTAGAAGTTGCACTTCGGGAATTAAAGATTTCTTTTGATTCCGAATTATTGAAACGGTTTGAAGACTGGTTTAAACAGGTTACGAAAGAAACAGAAGAAAGTGTTAATTATTCCCTGGATACTGAAGCTGAGATGAGTTTGGGGGCAGAAGCTCCTTTTCTAGCCAAGTTACTCTTTAAATTGAAGGGAGTTATCAAAAATTCTTCTACAGAAAAAACAACTATTCGAGAAACGTTATTAAAAGAAGTCACCCGAATGAAGGGAGATATCAATTTATTATTGAGTGATGGTTTAAAAAAATTACGCGAAAAATACCCTCAATATAAAGGTTTTTTAGTGATTGTAGATAATTTAGATCGCTGTCCGCCAGAGGTATCTAATCGATTATTTTTTGAGTATGCAAATCAACTAAAAGAATTACATTGTACGATCATTTATACGGTTCCCATTTCGGTACTGTATTCGTCACGGGGTTTAAGTAATTCCTTTGATGATCCTCATATTTTGCCGATGATTAATATTTATCAATTGGATCGGGAAAAATATCCCCTAGAACATAATTCAGAGGCTTTAGAGGCTGTTGCCGCCATTTTAGAAAAGCGCGTTAATTGGGAAAGAATTTTTGCAAGTCGTCAAGAATTAATGGATTTAGTGATCGCGAGTGGGGGACATATTCGCCAATTAATGCAGTTAATGCAACGGGCTTGTTTGACGGCCAGTGGTCGGGGTCATGGCAAAATTGAAGCTGAAGATACTGACTATGCGATTAAACAATTGCAGTTTAGTTTTGAGCGATCGCTGAC
>JBEIFD010000696.1:0-2239 GCA_040382535.1 Merismopediaceae cyanobacterium | reverse complement strand
ATGCAAAATCCAATGAGTTGATGATTGTCTCTAAAGATTCCGATATGCATGACCTTAGCTTAGTATTTGGGAATCCACCAAAAGTTATTTGGCTTCGGCTTGGCAACTGTTCGACAATGCAAGTTGAGAGTTTGCTACGAAGGGACTTTGACACGATAAAAATTTTTTCATCAAGATAAATATTTATCTCTGCTTGCCTTAGCCTAAAACTCTGAAAAATCATTAAAAATTATGGATAATCGCGATCACAAGCAATACGCCCCTGCAACGGAACGAAATCGTCAACCGATTCTAGAAGTCTTGCAACAAGTCATTCCCAAAGAAGGAAAAATTTTAGAGATTGCTAGTGGTACGGGGGAACACGCTTGCTTTTTCGCGCCTTATTTTCCCAATCAGCAATGGATTCCCTCTGATCCCGATCCCTTGTTACGGTTAAGTATCGAAGCTTGGCGGCAGGATTGTAAGAGTGATAATCTACAAATTCCTTTAGATATTAATGTTACTTTGCCTGATTGGGATGAAAAAATAGATCATTCGGCGATCGCGGTAATCATTGCCATTAATCTGATTCACATCTCACCCTGGTCAGCTTGCCAAGGATTAATGAAAGGCGTAGGAAAAATTTTGCACTCAGGGGGAATTTTATATCTCTATGGCCCCTATAAACAAAAAGGAAAACATACGGCTCCCAGCAATGAAGCCTTTGATCAATCATTGCAATTCAGAAATCCCGACTGGGGAGTAAGAAACTTAGAAGACGTAGTAGAACTGGCTGAAAAAAATCAATTAAACTTGCATAAAATCATTCCCATGCCCGCTAATAATCTTTCTCTTATTTTTCATCATTTATAATCAACATTTACACACAATTTATGAAGTGGTTATTGAAAAAAATTACAACCCTGCTCTCGGTTTATTACGCTCACATGGTGGAATATCGAGCAGAGATTTTCTTTTGGGTTCTGTCTGGCTCTTTACCGATTATTTTAATGGGCGTTTGGATAGAAGCCTCGAATAGCGGCAATTTTAGTCTAGATTCTTTGCAATTTACCCGTTACTTTTTTGCCGTTTTTCAAGTAAGACAATTTACTAATATTTGGGTCATTTGGGAATTTGAACGGGAAGTAATTGAAGGAAAATTATCCTTTAAATTATTGCAGCCCCTCGATCCCGCTTGGCATCATGTTGCCCGTCATATTTCCGAAAAAATTACCCGTTTCCCCCTCGCTGTTTTATTAACTTTCTTATTTTTCGCCCTCTATCCCCGTGCCTTTTGGATACCAAGTTTGGCAACTTTTTGTTTAGGGATTTTAGCGATTATTCTCTCCTTTAGTTTGTATTTTCTGGTTCAATATACCTTTTCCATGTTTGCTTTTTGGACAGAACGGGCCAGCGCGATTCAGGAATTATGGTTTTTGTTTTATATCTTTTTATCAGGGATGATTGCCCCTCTCGATACCTTTCCACCGATGATTAAGGAGATTGCTCTCTGGACACCCTTTCCCTATGGCGTTTATTTTCCTGCGGCGATTTTCGTCGGTTTACCTATAGATCTGACGAAAAGTTTTTTAATTATCGGAGGCTGGATGATTTTCTTTTTCTGTGTCAATCGTTGGCTATGGCACAAAGGGTTAAGATATTATTCAGGAATGGGAGCTTAACTTTTTGAATTTATCTATGAAGCGAATTTTTTTAACGGGTGTGAGTGGTTGTATTGGTCATTATGTGGCAGAAACATTAATTGAAAAGACAGAACATGAACTTTTTCTATTAGTCAGAAATCCTGCAAAATTACAAGTTAATCTGGAATCTCGTCCAAATATTCATATCCTCCCAGGGGATTTGCGAGAAATCGAGAAATATAGTGATCTATTAAAAACTATTAATACGGCGGTTTTGATTGCAACCAGTTGGGGAGATCCGACGGAAACCAATGAGATCAATGTGGTTAAAACCTTGGCTTTGATGGAGCGATTAGATCCAGAGGTGTGTCAACAGGTGATTTATTTCTCGACCGCCAGTATTCTAGACCGTCAAGGAAATGCGATGAAGGAAGCAGGAACCATCGGCACGGACTATATCCGCACAAAATATCTCTGTCATCAGGCTTTATCCGATTTGGCGATCGCGTCTAAGATCACAACGGTCTATCCGACGCTGGTATTTGGTGGCGATAAAAATAAACCCTTTGGTAGAATTAATCCTTCATGTACCCCCATAGCCAGAAACAAAACGTTTT
>JBEIFD010000695.1:0-2239 GCA_040382535.1 Merismopediaceae cyanobacterium | reverse complement strand
CGTAATCTATAATGATTTGAATCTAGGATTAATTAATTGCCCATCTGGATTGAAAAGGCATAGTTAGTATTAAAAATGAAATCGATTTTTGAACAGTTAAATGAAATTTTTTCCGAGAGTCTGAAGACGGTTTTTGGGTCAGAAATTAGCTTACCTTCTCCTCTTATTGTACCTGCAACCAATCCCAAATTTGGCGATTTTCAATGTAATATTGCGTTGCCGTTAGCGAAAATTTTGTCCGAAAAACCCAGGGCGATCGCGGAAAAAATTGTGGCGGCAGTTAATCTGGATGATATGTGCGAACCCTTAGAAATTGCTGGGCCAGGGTTTATTAATCTCAAATTAACTAACGATTATTTAGTATCTCAAATTAAAATCATTCAAAATAATCCCCGCTTGGGTGTGGAAAAAGTTACGGAACCAGAACGGATTATAGTCGATTTTTCCAGTCCGAATATCGCGAAAGAAATGCACGTTGGCCATCTCCGTTCGACTATTATTGGAGATGCGATCGCCAGGGTTTTAGAATTTCGGGGTTATGATGTTCTCCGATTAAATCATGTGGGAGATTGGGGGACTCAGTTCGGAATGCTGATCACCTATTTAAAGGAAGTTTATCCCGATGCTTTAACTACCGCCGATGTTTTAGATCTTGGAGATTTGGTCAGTTTTTATAAACAGGCAAAAGTCCGTTTTGATAGTGATGATGATTTCAAAAAAATTGCTCAACAAGCTGTCGTTAAATTGCAAGCAGGTGATCCCGAAAACCTAAAAGCTTGGCAATTACTCTGCGAACAATCCCGTCGAGAATTTCAAATTATTTACCAATTATTAGATATTAACCTAATAGAACGGGGAGAATCTTTTTATAATCCTTTTTTACCCGCCGTTGTCAGTGAATTAGAAGAGGCTGGTTTACTCATAGAAGATGATGGAGCAAAATGTGTTTTCCTAGATGGTTTTAGCAACAAAGACGGCAATCCCTTACCCTTAATTATTCAAAAATCCGATGGTGGTTATAATTACGCAACGACTGATTTAGCCGCTTTAAAATATCGCATTAATACCGACCAAGCTAATCGTATTATTTACGTCACCGATGCAGGTCAATCCAATCATTTTACCCAATTTTTCCAAGTTGCCCAAAGAGCAGTTATTCTCACTCCAAAAACCACCGTTGTTCATGTTCCCTTTGGTCTAGTGAAAGGAGAAGATGGCAAAAAATTAAAGACGCGATCGGGTGATACGATTCGTTTAATCGATTTATTAACTGAAGCCGTTAAACGGAGTCTTCACGATATAGAAACGCGATTAGCGGAAGAATCTCGCCAAGAAACCCCTGAATTTATCAATAATGTTGCTCAAGTGGTAGGAATTGCGGCCATTAAATACGCAGATTTAAGTCAAAATCGTACCAGTGATTATGTATTTAGCTACGATAAAATGTTGTCTTTGCAAGGCAACACTGCACCCTATTTAATTTATGCCTATGCTCGGATTAAAAGTATTAGCCGAGAGGGAAAGATTAACTATGATCAATTAGGTGAAAATGCGCCAATTATTCTTAAACAAGTAACGGAATTAGAGTTAGCAAAAGACCTATTAAAACTCAGTGAAGTTATTAAAGAAGTTGAATCGAGTTTACTGCCCAATCGTCTTTGTGATTATCTCTATGAACTGAGCAAGAAATATAATAAATTCTATGAAAATTGTCCTGTTCTAAAAGCCGATGAATCTATTAAAACTTCTCGTTTAATTCTGTGTGATTTAACTGCTAGAACGTTACAATTGGGATTATCTCTGTTAGGAATTGATGTGTTAGAGCGAATGTAAATAGGAGTTTAGTTCAAGTTTAAAGAGAGGATTTTCCTCTTTGATTGCAGCTTTGCTCTATTAGAGGATGTTTGAAAAGAGTCAGGTTAAACTAGAGAATGTGGCTTTCAGGTATCAGTTCCTAACGAGAGAATAAGACTTTCAGCTATCGAGGGGGATTTTTTAAACATCCTCTTAAAAAAAGAATATCAAATTTAATGTTAGTATTGGTTAACCTGAATTTAATATTAATTCCTGTAAATTATCGTAACATTATCTAAGCATAATTCACCAGAAAAAAAAGATAAAATTTTAAATTTGCGTAAATCCTCTGATGATATTTATTTTTGCAATAAACTAAACTCTAAGGAGGCAGGGGAGAGATTGATATCCTTGGTTTATTCTTGATCTCTGTTAATTTTTTTTT
>JBEIFD010000694.1:0-2241 GCA_040382535.1 Merismopediaceae cyanobacterium | reverse complement strand
GATCGCTCTACGCCACTAGAGAGATCAATACCATCGGGTTGTAAATAACTCAGAGCCGTTAAGACATTTTCGGGATTTAATCCCCCTGCGAGGAACCAGGGACAAGGTGGCTTAAAATTTTTTAAACTTTCCCAGGGCAAAGTTTGTCCCGTTCCACCCAATTGATTCGGATGGTAGGCATCGAGTAACAGAGTATCTACGACAGGATAATAGGCGATTCCGTAGGGATCTGCTTCGCAATGCGCTTTTTGGAGAGATTCGGCAGATTGAATGCGTAACGCTTTAATGATTTCTCGGTTGGGTAAAGCTTGTTTGACTGCTCGGCAAAATTCTGGACTCTCATTGCCGTGTAACTGAATTCCCGTAAAGCCTGTGGCTAAAACCACTTTTTCAATGGTTTCTAAACTCGCATCGGCAAAAACCCCAATCGTTTGAATGCCTGGGGGTAACTTCTCCAAAATTTGTCGCGCCTTTTCTGCCGTCACATAACGAGGCGAACTGGGGACACAAATAAATCCCAGGGTCTTGATTCCTAATTCCGCGATCGCGTAGCCCTGCTCAGGTTGACAAATGCCACAAATTTTAATCCGCATAGTAGATCGTAATGAAAATCACCTAAATGTTAAGTATTCAAACAAATCGCTCTTTAGGGGTCAGGAGATTTCTATAATTTCCTATGTTTATAAAAAGCTTAATTAACCCTGATCCCGATCTAGGAGAAAGAATCTAATGTTGATGTTACTTGCTCAAATTGCCCCAACTACTGCCAATTGGAGTTTATCGGTAGGAGTTATCATGAGTTTTGCCAATCTCTTCGCTGTCATTATCGGCTATTTTGCTATCCAAAACACAGGAAAAGGTAAGGGATTACCCGTTCCTCAGTTAGCGTCTAAAAAAACCTTCGGATTACCCGAACTTTTAGCCACCATGAGCTTTGGCCATATTCTAGGCGCAGGCATTGTCCTCGGTTTAGCGAGTACAGGTGTGTTATAACCGAGAATATTAATGATTAAGTAGGTTAAAAATTCACAAAAGAGGGGGAAAAGTCTTTTTTTGACAAATTAACTCCTCTTTAATTCAAATTTAACTTTATTAATCCCTAATTTGAGTCGAAGATATGCTTTTTTTATCCAAAATTAATTTTAGATCTAAAGTGGCGAGTAATTTATCAACTTGTTGCATAAATTAGGATTGGGGTAGAAACTCAGTTTATAATAGAATTAAAGTCTTTTAAAATGAAATCTCAGTGATTACTCTGACATTATTGTTGCCAGGAAAAGCGGTTCCCGTCCAAAGTTGGACATTTGAAACTGAATCTGTGGTGAAAATTGGACGAGCCGCCGACAACAATGTGGTGCTTTATAGCGCGGTGGTTTCTCGACATCATTTAGAAATTAGGCGAGGAAGTTCAGGTTGGGAAGCCGTTAATGTGGGGGCTAATGGCACTTACCTCAATGGTCAGGCCATTACGAAGGTAACTGTCATTGATGGAATGGTGGTGCGATTAGCCAGTTCAGGCCCTAAAATTCAAATTAATATTGAACGAGAAGAGTCTGCGGCTAAACGTCATTTAGCAAAATTACAGAGGGCTAGTATGAACCCGACTCAAGATCCGCCCCATGATTCCAACAAAGAAACCTTAGTGAGTTGAATGGATATTTTTAGTAAGGAAATTACTGAGTTTATTTTCTTGCTATCGCTCTTTCATAAGCAAGATCATGTTCTCCAAAGCTAATGATGTTTATATACCTTGGTGAAGATGAATTATATACTCGATAAACAAGGCAATAACTCGTACCTTCAAAATCTATTTCTAAGGCTCGGTAGTTCTTGAGATTTCCTTGCAAATTATGACTAGACATACCTTTAGTCTGATATGGATCTATTTTCAACACTTTTTGATATTGAATGAATTTCTTTTGTAGTTCTTCGGGCAAAAGGACAAGATCCTCAGACTGGATATGTTGATGTAAGGCAAGTTTATACATTATTCTGTGGATACCCTTCAGTTTCTAACCAAGCGTCGAGAGCTTGTTCATCCACTTCTTCTTGAGCTTCCATGACTGTAATCCATTTACTAGGATCGTCTTCATCGGATAAGCGAGAAATCGCTTTTGCTTCGGCTGAAATAGGGGCAAGCTTTGTGCCAAGGGTTTGATATAGTTGCCATTGTTGATGGTGTGGTAGAGTTTCTATCGTTGCTAATAACATTTCAAAGGAAATATGAATTGCTATCGATGG
>JBEIFD010000693.1:0-2250 GCA_040382535.1 Merismopediaceae cyanobacterium | reverse complement strand
GGCTTAACACTGTTAAGCCCTTTTATGCGTTTATCAAGCAATACATTGTCTGTTGACCCTTAAGATTAAGGACATAATGGTATTATGTCCCTACAGAAATCGACATCTTGAATGCACAACTTATTAAATCCTTGTTCCTTACCTTTCAACCCAAAAATGCGATCGCACTTTTCGTAAAATCTATCAATCTCACCGTTTTTCCAATCTAATTTTTTGTCGTTGTGTTTCATATAACAACAGAGCAGCCGCGATCGCCACATTGAGAGATTCCACCCCAGAAGCCAAAGGAATCCTGACTGTTTCATCCGCTAATTGGGATAAATCTGGACTTAAACCCGCCCCCTCATTACCCAACAAAATAATACTTGGCCGCGTAAAATCAATGTCCCAATAGGTTTTAGGCGCGTTCATCTGAGTTGCAATTACCTGTATTCCCTGGGTTTGATAGTCGTGAATTAATTTTCCCAAATCAGGACTACATTGTTTCGGTAAATGAAACCAAGCTCCCGCAGAAGCCCTCAGAACCTTGGGATTATCAAACTCCACACTATCTTCACTCGTCCAAATGCTATCCACACCTGTCGCAACGGCAGAACGAATAATTGTGCCTAAATTACCCGGATCTTGAATTCTTTCCAAGATTAACCCCGATTTAGGAGATTTTATTGGACTTAAATTTTGAAAATCTCGGTCAATAGTTGCAATTACCCCATCGGGATTCACCGTCGTGGCCAATTGTTGCACAACTTCAGGAGTCACACATTCCACTCGCCGCGATCGCGTTAAAACTTGTTCGTAAAGTTGGGAATATTTAACCTGCCATTGAGGACTATAACAAACAGTATCTAAGGAACAATTTACCTCTAAAGCCGTCTCTAGGAGATGTGTTCCTTCTAATAACAATAAATTCTGCTCCTGTCGTCCCTTAGCGCGGTGCAGCCTACGAATTTGTTTAACGAGGGGATTTTGCGAACTGGTAATCATGCCGAAATTCGCTAATAAATCTTAAAAAATGACTGGCTTTTTTGTTCATCTTCTCACTAATTTAAAGTCATTGTGAGACCTGAATTTGAGAAAGTCGAACTAAATGCGGAACCCGGGACTCGAACCCGGAAGTCCTTGCGAACACTAGAACCTGAATCTAGCGCGTCTACCAATTCCGCCAGTACCGCTTATAGTTTTTTAGTTTTTTTGTAACCAATTAACCATCATGGCGCATAAAAGGTTATTTAGTCAATCTTTTTTGAAAAAAGTTTCTCCCATTATCGGCGATCGCGGTCTGAATTTTAGAAATTCCGCAAAAAATACTAGACATTTTACGGTTTTCTAGTATAATTCAGGAGCGATTTTTTATGTGCATAATTTTTATATCATCATCTAACCATCGGAGGGTAACGTCATAAAACCTACTCATATTGAAACCAATACCATTATCAATACCTTAGAATCTGAGACTCTAAATCAGCCCGTTATTGAAATTTTTGGCGGTTCGACCCTAAAAGGCGAAGTGAGAATTAGCGGGGCAAAAAATTCCGCACTGGCCATCATGGCAGGAACGATCCTTTGTTCAGATGATTGCCGCCTACGGAATTTACCAAAACTCGCTGATATCACCCGTATGAGCCAGATTTTATCTGCTATCGGCGTAAAGATAGAGCAGAATGCAGATATTCTCGATTTTGATGCTCGAAATATCGGTCAATCCCAAGCTCCCTATGAATTAGTTTCCCAATTGCGGGCCAGCTTTTTTGTGATTGGGCCATTACTCGCCCGTTTGGGAACAACTCGCGTACCTCTGCCTGGGGGTTGTGCGATCGGGGCGCGGCCTGTGGATCTCCATGTGCGGGGACTGCAAGCGATGGGAGCCGATGTGATTATTGAGCATGGAGTTGTCCAAGCCAGTGTTAAAGGTAATCGCAACCGTCTGACGGGAGCCAAAATTTATCTAGATTATCCCAGTGTCGGTGCAACGGAAACCATCATGATGGCGGCAACCCTAGCTGATGGGGAAACCATTATTGAAAATGCGGCCCAAGAGCCAGAAATTATTGATCTCGCGAATTTTTGCTGTTCGATGGGGGCAAAAATTATGGGTGCAGGAACCAATACAATTGTCATTAGCGGGGTAGAACGTCTGCATTCTACCGATTATCCTATCCTGCCCGATCGCGTTGAGGCGGCGACTTTCTTGGTGGCAGGAGCGATTACCCACTCTGAAATTAGTCTTTTTCCTGTGATTCCCGCTCATTT
>JBEIFD010000692.1:0-2254 GCA_040382535.1 Merismopediaceae cyanobacterium | reverse complement strand
CGCCGATTTTTTAGTCTGCTAAAAATCCAAACAAAATCCTATTGTAGAGTTGGCAAACTTGCGCCTAAGAAGTATTAATTTTAAGTTTTAAGGAGATTTATGACCGTTTTAATTGTTACTTTTAGTCATGACAATGAGAGTATTCCTCTAGTAATCAAAGCCCTAGAAACGATGGGCAAAAAAGCTTTTCGTTTGGACACCGATCGCTACCCCACAGAAGTCAAAATTGATCTTTACTCAGGAGATCAAAAAGCAGGTATTATTACCGACGGAGAACAAGAATTAGAGCTAACAGAAGTTTCCTCTGTCTGGTATCGGCGCATGAGGCACGGACAGAAATTACCCGATAGTATGGATAGCCAATTTCGAGAAGTTTCTCTGAAAGAATGTCGGTTAAGTATTCGAGGCATGATTGCGAGTTTACCTGGCTTTCATCTTGACCCAATTGCTAAGGTAGAGCGCACCAATCATAAACAATTACAATTACAAGTAGCGCGACAATTAGGCTTATTAATTCCTCGTACTTTAACCTCTAATAATCCTGAAGCCGTTAAGCAATTTGCCCAGGACTGTCAAACAACAGGAATTGTGACAAAAATGTTTTCTCAATTTGCGATTTATGGAGAAAATAAAGAAGAAATGGTTGTGTTCACAAGTCCTGTGACCGACGAAGACCTCGATAATTTAGACGGCTTACAATTTTGCCCCATGACTTTTCAGGAAAACATTCCTAAAGCTTTGGAATTGCGAATAACTATCGTGGGCAAACAGATTTTTACGGCGGCTATCGACTCCCAACAATTAGACGGAGCTATCTACGATTGGCGAAAAGAAGGCAGGGCTCTCCATCAACAATGGCAATCTTACGATTTACCTCAAACCATTGAAAAACGACTATTTGAATTAATGAAATATTTTGGTCTCAACTATGGCGCGATTGATATGATCGTCACGCCAGATCAACGTTACATTTTTTTAGAAATTAATCCCGTTGGTGAGTTTTTCTGGCTAGAACTTTACTCGCCTCATTTCCCAATTTCTCAGGCGATCGCTGAAATACTAGTCAACTCATAAAAAAGCAAAAAATTCGAGGCTGGTAATTTAAGACGAATATGATATGCTACTAGCAGTTTATGTTTTTAAAGCTGTTACTCAGAACCTAAGAGGAATAACGATGGCTTATCCCAACACCCAACAAACTAAAGCAATCCCCTTCTTTGCTCGTTTTTTATCCGTCGATCAAGAAGAAGCTCCGACACCTGAATCCCCTGATTCTCAACCCGCTCCTGTTTGGACTTGGAAGTGGCCCTCTGACTGGGAAGACAGTTAATTAAGATGGGCTTACTAATTAAAGTAACGTTTAATTAGCCCAAGCAAAAAAGCAAATGCCGCAATTAGTCAAGCCGAGGCAAGACCTTTTGCGGTATTTTTTTGTGGTTACAAATTGCTTACCCGAACTTACTCTTCAGCGATTTCAACTTCCCTGGGAGTAACGGGTTCCTTAGATGCGATTTCCACCTCAATGGCATTTTTTAGGTTAAGCTTTAGAACTTGAGAAATGGGTAAACCGTCCACTTCCTTAATGAGATATTCTTGGGTTTCTGTTTCACGACGCTTGAGATAGACTGCTTTAAGCAGAGCCTCGATACCATAACCCGTCACAATATCACCAATAATTGTAGATATACCTAGCACTCCTAGTCCACCAACTAGACCAAGAGGGCCACCTAATCCAAAAAGTGCGTAAATCGCAGGATAAGCAGTCGCACTGGACGCACTGACAGCAATAATGAAAACAATGCCAGGTAGTCCGAGAGAAGCAAGTTTTTGAACAATTTCATCAAGAGAAACTCCCCAAGAGACGAGTTTTTTGTTGATTTCTTCAGGATTAATACCCAGAAAATGATTAGGGATGTTAGCTTCAGCAGTTTCCGTCATTGATAACGCTCCTATAATTACTAAGTTGGGTTGGTTGGTCGGAATTTCAGTCAAGTGGACTGTCCATTGCTAATATAAAGTTATATAGCATCGGCTTCCTACTCAATAAGATGCCTTTGAAGGAACCTACATTGATCTTACCCTAAAGCGAGAGGCGGCTCCCGCGTTCCGGCGGTAGAAACACTTCGCTCACTTTGAATCTTACAGCCCACATTTCGCGTTTAGGTCAAGTCCACAAAGCCCGATTATATCATGGTAAGCGCAAGAAAAATAATACACTAATGTGACATACAAAAAAGGCAAGAATAGATGATTG
>JBEIFD010000691.1:0-2258 GCA_040382535.1 Merismopediaceae cyanobacterium | reverse complement strand
GGGGATGGGAATAAACTGTTTTAATCCCTTCTAGGGCGATTCCCCGCGATAAGAGGACGTGGATAATCGGTAAAACCAATTCCTGTTGAATTTGTAGATTTCCCCGCTCCCACAGCGTATCGAGGGTAATCGCAATGCCGCCTTCCGTCGAATTTTCCACAGGAACAATCGCCAAATCCACCGCCCGATCCGATGCCGCGTAGAGAGTCTGAGCAATACTGGGATAGGGAAGCAGTCTGACCGTTTCGCCATGATTTTTTTGCAACCAATCAGCATAGGCGATCGCGGCGGTTTCTGCATTCGTTCCCTTTGGGCCAAGATGGGCAAGGTCAAGCGGCATAATTATTCCGTCATTTTTCAAGCTCTATTAATCCTATTAAACCAAAAGAGGGTTCTCAAAAGTTTCTTTAAGAAAAATTAAGGGATTCTCAGTTTTTTGGCTGTCCTTTCCTAAAATTGGATGCTCAAGAACCGTAAAGGGTTATAATTACTACAATAAGTTTTAAGAAATGTAAAGTAATATTAAGAGAATAGTATTTTGGTCTTGACTAATTTATGAATGTATCCTTCACTGCGAACGAATCCTTGGCCATCACGGTTGACGAACCCACCGCCCCGATTCAGCACTATTTACGCCAACCCCAACGTCTCGTCAGCGCGATCGCCGATCCCCAATTGATGGAAGTTTTATCAGAAAACAGATTTCGCCTAAAAATGCGATCGCTTAACTTTTTAGATATTTATCACTTTCAACCGACTGTTGTATTAAAAGTTTGGGCAACTTCCACAGGAACGGTTTATTTAGAATCAGAAAGCTGTGAAATTCGGGGCATTGATTACATTAATCATCGTTTTTCTCTGCAACTGAAAGGAAGATTGTCACCCTACGAACAAGACGGAAAAACTTATTTACAGGGGAAAGCAGATTTAAAAGTTAGTGTCGATTTACCCCCCGCATTATTGTTAACTCCTGCACACTTTTTAGAAGTAGCAGGGAATAGTATTCTCAAAGGAGTCTTGTCTCGGATTAAGCAACGATTATTGGGACATTTATTACAAGATTATCGTCATTGGGCAACGCAAAATCAACTTGCTAAGCTTGATGAAAACCAATCTCAACAACAAGTCAATCCGACTTTTAGTTCTTTAATTTAAACCTATTTTTTCTGCGATGAATCCTGATTTTTTCTATCCCTACCCAACCCTTATTTCAGGAATTTTACGGAAACGCTACAAACGTTTTTTTGCAGATATTGAATTAGAGTCGGGAGAAATTGTGGTCGCCCATTGTCCCAATACTGGCCCGATGACAGGGGTTTGTCAAATTGGCAATCTTGTTTATCTTTCTCAGAGTAATAATCCCAAGCGAAAATTAGCCTATACCTGGGAAATGATTCAAATTGATAATACTTGGGTTGGGGTGAACACCGCCTTACCGAATCAAGTGATTAAGTTAGCTTTAACTCAAAAAATCTTTCCTGAATTAGCCGATTTATATGAAGAAGTTAAATCAGAAGTTCCCTACGGAAAAGATAAAAAAAGTCGCGTTGATTTTCTGTTGACTTCTACTGAGCATCCGCCGATTTATCTAGAAGTGAAAAATACGACCCTTTCCCAGGGAAGTTTAGCCCTATTCCCCGATACGGTAACAACGAGAGGACAAAAACATTTGCAGGAATTAACCGATCTTTTGCCTGATGCTAAATCGGTGATGCTTTATTTTATTAATCGGGGAGATTGTAGCGAATTTAATTCTGGAAATGAATTTGATCCTAACTACGGCAAATTATTAACAGAAGGTGTTAAAAAAGGTTTAATGGTTTTACCCTGTCGTTTTGAAGTGAGTCCTGAAGGAATTCGTTATTTAGGATTGGCAAAGTTTATGCCTTCGTAAAATCATAAAGTATCTTTATTTAGGAAAATTTGCGATCGCGTTTTTTAAACCAAATAAAGCTAATTCTACTTTAATCCTAAAAATTCAGGTATAATTTTGATTGCTACAATGAGAGCAGTTAATTTAAACCAGGGGACAAAAAAATGACCGATCCCATCACCATATTCACCGCCAGCGCGATCGCCGATTTAGCGTTTCGAGAGTTTATCAAGTCGGGAGCGGGTGAAGTGGCCAAGAAGTTTTCCGCAGAGGCAATCGCTAAAATGAACGATTTGCGTAAAATGATTGTTCATAAATTACGGGGCAAAAATGAAAAGTTGGATACAGCACTAACGGAAGCAGAAAAAGGTGATGTTACGGCGAT
>JBEIFD010000690.1:0-2260 GCA_040382535.1 Merismopediaceae cyanobacterium | reverse complement strand
GAGTTCTAAAGAGCCATGTGTCGAAAATCCTAAATGACGTATTTTTCCGATCTTTAACGCTTCTTTAATTGCTTTTAAACAACCATTGGGATCAGTAATTAACTTAAGATGTTCTTCTGTATTAACGCCATGAATCGCCAAACAATCTAAATAATCAATCTGCAATCGTGCTAAAGATTCATCAATTTGCGATCGCATTTGTTCCGCATTTTCCGTTGGGCAAATTTTACTGGTGATATAAAAATTTTTTCGGTCTAATTTTTGTAAAATATTACCTAAATAAAGCTCACTTTTCCCGTATCCCCTCGCCGTTTCAATATGATTAATTCCCAAGGCGATCGCCTGATGGACAGTTTCTTCCATAACCGCTTCTGAAGCCAAACAACGCATGGTTCCCAAGGAAAAAGCAGACAGAAGAAGATTGGTTTTCCCAAAACGGCGATAAAACATGGAGCCATCGATCCATAAAATGAATTAATTTTCTTCCTGGCTTTCTTCTGTGGTTAAACCCGCCTGTTGGATGAGATCCCCAGGCCGCAGATTCGCGACAAAATCTCGAAAAGCTTGGCGTTCTTCTTCATCGGCATCCCGATCAACAGGAATAGAGGCTTCTGCAATCACTTCTTCCATCACCCAAATAGGAGTCCCTAACCTAACGGCGATCGCGATCGCATCACTCGGACGACAATCAATTTCTTTTTTGACTTCTCCCTGAACAATACAAAGAACCGCGTAAAAGGTATTATCCTGCAAAGAATGAATAATAATTCGCTCTAAACTCACATCCATGGCGGTGAAAAAATTGATCATCAAATCATGGGTCAGAGGACGGGGTGGTTTTTTCTCTTCTAGGGCCGCGATAATGGCTCTGGCCTGATCTTGGCCAATATAAATAGGTAATGCGCGCCTTTCCGAACCATCCTTGAGCAATACAATCGGACTACGGGTTACCGCATCTAGGGCAATCCCAGCCACTCTCATTTCAATCATTGATTTTGTCCTCTCTCAGCCGACATGTGCGCAAGGTTAGCTATCTCCATTGTAAGGAATTAAAGAGCATTTCCTATCGCGTCTCACTTTTAATCCCTTCGACGATCGCGAAAAGGCCAATATTTTTGTAGCTTTGTCAGGACTCTCTGCGATCGCAATTGAGTAATTTGCCAGGAATTTAAGTCTTGAATATCATTAGAATGCAAGGGTTTATAATCAAAAAACTCGTTTAACTCATCCAGAATAATTTGCCAGCGTCGAATAATATTTTCTGAACGATATTCTGCTAAAACTTGAGGAGATAACGATAATGTTTGAGCATTAGAAGCCGCTAATTTAATCGCCTTAAGAATTCTTTGTGCATCAAACCCTGTGGAATAACCTGCAATTTTATAACAATTAAAACCAGGATCTAAATAATCCGATAAACCATGATTAACACTAGAAAAAACTTGACAACCACAGGCTAAAGCTTCCATCGGTTGCAGTCCAAAACCTTCACTAACTCCTTGCACGGCCCAATATTCGGCTGAATCATAGAGATAAACCTTAGCCCGATTAAATAAGACGGCTAAATCCTCCACATAGTAATCCACCACTTCAACTTTACACTGTTGTTGCAAAGCGGGAATTAACTGTTTCATTAAATAACGAGATGATTTTCTAGCTTGCACTAATACGTCAAGATCGCGATCGCCTTTTTGATTGTGAAATGTGTCAGAAATTTCATTAGGTAAATAATAAAGCAACGAATGGGGCGATCGCTGTCCCCAGTAGCCCAAGGTATTGCGACTGACGGTAATAATCGGAATATGGGCAGGTAAATCAAAGCCATAACCCGCACTATGGGCATGATAAACCGCATTAAAAGCTTTTAGCCGAGGAGCCAATTTTGCCACATCAAAACCCCAACACAGGACAAAAATGACATCCTTCAACGCATCAACCGCATTCTGACCTTTTAATAAATCCTCCAGCCATAGATGCTCGTTCTCCCGTTGACGATAGGTCACTACCTCCGCATGACAGACTTGTTGAGCGAGTTTTAGGGTTTTTAATTCTGCCCATAAACCACCACAGGCAAATTCTTTGGTCGTTCCAGGTAGCAAAAAATAGAGTTTTCTCATGAATTCCGCTCAAATTCTTGTCCAACAAATTCAGGTTAATTAATTATTCTTTTTTGCCGACAGATGGCCCAATAGTATTATTGTTAGTCATTGTCCCAGAAGACTCATTCCCAGGCTTTTGGCTTTCCGTCGAGGATGGGGTC
>JBEIFD010000689.1:0-2264 GCA_040382535.1 Merismopediaceae cyanobacterium | reverse complement strand
GCTCACAGATTTTAGCCAGAAAAAAATAGCGTTCGTTAAAAGACTAACTTAGAAATTGAAGAAATTGTTAATCATCATGAACTTAACGTGAATTGAGGGCCTTATTCGGCAGCATTGGTGAAGGCTCCTTGTAACCAAAAAAATCAATACGATAGTCTGTAATCTTAACACCAGTTTGAGCTTCAATCGTCGCTAGAAGATCGGGGGGTAATTCAATATGAATATCGATAATTTGCTGGGTATCTAAACAATTAATATGACTATGGGAATCGCTAATGTGGCCGTAGAGCCGACCATCACAACGTTCCACGCACTCAATAATTCCCTGACTCGATAATGCTTCTAAATTCTGATAAACCGAAGTATGGCCAATGTTTTTACCTTGCTGGTTCAGACGATCATAGATTTCCCTGGCTGAAAGATGTTCCTTGGCCTGCCAAAGCAACTCTAAAATAAAACGCCTTTGCCGACTGACCCGCATTCCCAGAGTTTGACAACGATTGAGTGCGTCACTTAAGGAGTAAATTGGCCGCAGCAACCCTTCAGGATTCTTCATAGGAACAGGGAACTAGAATAGAGGATTTAACAGTATCTTAAACTCATACCCAGTTTAACTTATCCGTTCAAACTTGTGCAATATTGGTGTAATGGCTAAATCTAGACCGAATCTGGGCATTTAGGGATTGGGTTTCTTAAAATAAGAAATTGACGTTAATTCTCGTTATCAGAATTAGCAAACAATCGGGAAAAATTCGATGATTATTTGAATCGATAGAGAGTCGCTCTCATTAATAAACATTTAAATAAGGTCATCCATCCTTTACAATAACAGGGAAATCCATCTTGATGATTTGTTGACAGTCTTTAATCCTTTCTATGACCTATATTGCTTGGCTCATGTTCGCGCTCTTTTTTCCTGCTTCTCTAGGTATTTTGGGTCAAGTCCTTACGCCCCAACCCCTTCACCATCAATTGTTGGCCCTCGGTTTATTTCTTTTGGCGATCGATCAGGCTCGAATGGCCGTAGTCGATTTAGAACAGATTGCAATGGTCAAAAACCAAACCCTCGATCCGCGTCTTACCCGTTTTTATTGGGTAACAATTAGTACCATTATTATTGAATTAATGGGTTTTTATTTAGCTTCTCAATATTTAGGGATTGGCATTCTCTTCGTTTTAGGTAGCCAGGTTTGGTTTAATGCGATTGTCCATATTCAGATTGATCCTGTTCAGGCAAATCCCATTCAAGAAAAGCCGAATATGGAAAAGAGCCTACTTTTTTTAGCTAATTTACTGGGAATGATACTGATTGGTCTTTGGATCGCAAGAATTACACCTATGGCTATTGTGTTAAGTCTTTGGGCGATCGCGATCGCCTATGGAGGAATTAAAATTGTGCAATCTTTCCCAATCCGACTCAACCAAGAGGAGAACCCTTAAGCAAAAAAACTCTCAGTCAGATCCCGTTGACCAAAGCGAAACCAGAGCCAGCTATTTAAACAGAAGCAACTTAAAGAGAGGGTCAGTAAAATGAAGGTAACAGGTGTGACTACGCCAATAATGAACCAAGTCCCCACATGTAAAAGCATTAAACCAGTGAGTAGAACATCTAAGCCAACTGATAGGGTAAGGGATAAACGACGACGCTGAAAAGCAACAAAAAGTAAGGATTGCAGGGTTGTCATTAAGATGGCTGGAACGGGGAAAGCACAGATCGAAATACAGTAAGTTCGAGAAAATTCGCTGGCTAGTGTTAAAAAAGACATTTTTATAAAATAACAATTCTGATGGTCTGACTATTATAGCAAAGAATGAGGATTACGGTAAAAATCGATCTTCACAAAATAACTGTTTGGGCTTGTGTGTCTTCCTTACAATCAAAGGCATTAGGAGAATTAATTTCTCAAGTATTCCCTAAAATATTTTGCGAAATATTCATCTTTTATAAAGAACAAATATGATTGCTATAAAAAGAGAATACATGATAATATTTTTCTTTTTGGCAATATTTTTAGATAATAAAATCGAGGATGGCTGTTGCCGTTTCAGTTGCCTTTTCTAAGTGGGGAACATGACCACATTGAGGAATCCAGCATAATCGACTATGGGGAATTCTTTTTTGAAATTTAGCAGCCGCTTTTGTTCCTAAAATTTTGTCCTCTTCGCCCCAGATAATCAGTGTTGAGGGTAATAAAGCCCACATTCCGCAGGTTGTCGAAGAGGAACACTAGTTCACGCGAGCTAGTATCGGTACTTGTGCATTG
>JBEIFD010000688.1:0-2267 GCA_040382535.1 Merismopediaceae cyanobacterium | reverse complement strand
TTTTGTGGTCTGCACTCCGCCTGTTTCGTTACCTACTTAGGCGTGACCAGACTCTTGTTAGAGTCTTTTACATGAGGGTAGAGAGTGTGAATTCTCTAGGAGAGTAGGCTCTCTGTCCTAAACAACCTTTCAAGTCGCGCTCAAATTTCACCCCACCCTAGCCCCCGTCCTCTTACTAAAATTACGCTCTTCCCTCACTTCCCCAACTTCCCCATCTTCCCCAACCACCGAAGAAACCCAACTCCTCGCCCGACACCGAGAACGCTATTATCAACTGTCGAACTATTTGTACGGTGAAGATGACAAAAATCCCGACTTGGCACGGTCTATCGTGCGACGGGAACTGCCCAACCTGCTTTTTGCAGTGAATCACGCCCTCCGTTTGCAGGAAGACTGGTCCGTAGATTTTGTGAATAGCCTCAACAAATTTCTGAATGTTTTTGGACTAAATGGGACTCGCCAAACCCTCACGGAAAGAGCCTCACAACAGAGCAGGGAAGTCGGTTCTAATGATTGGTTTTTAGATCACTTTAATACAGGAGAACAGTTATGGAAAACGGGACAAACCGAGCAAGCAGAGGCAGTTTTCCAGAATATTCTAAATGCTTTGGGAGAAACCGCCAGTTATCAACGCTGTGTAACATTAGGTAGCTTAGGGCGATGTTTAATGCGTCAAGGCCGATCTCCAGAGGCCGTCACCCTTTGTCGTCAGGCGATCGCCGTTGCCGAACAGTTAAAGTCCAATGACAGCGTAAAAAGACAGATCGGCCTTTTACAAGCCGATTTAGGGAATGTGTTGATAAATATAGGGGAATATGGAGCCGCCCGCACTGCCTACGAACAATCCTTGGCGAACGCTCAGGAATTAGGGGATGAACGAAGGCAAGTCGTCACCCTGGGACAACTGGGTACTTTAGCTCTAAGAGAAGGAAACCTAGCGGAAGCCGCGCAACGCTACCAGGTCGCTCTCTGCCGTTTTCAGCAACTCGGTGAACCCGAATCCGAAGCCGTCCTTTGGCATCAGTTGGGCATGGTTTATCAAAAAGCAGAGCAATGGGCAGAAGCAGACCAGTCCTACCGTGAATCGGCCCAAATTGAGGAGTCCCAGGGCAATTTGACTGGAGCCGCCCAAACTTGGAATCAATTAGCATTACTGAATGAAACGGCTGGAAATCTGGACAGTGCCGAAGCTTGGTATCGTAAAGCCATTAAAGGGTCTGAGACAGCAGGCGATCGCTTTAATCAATCCACAGCCCTCAGTAACCTGGCTAGTCTTTTGAAACAATTCCGCGCTCGTCTTCCCGAAGCCCGCCAAGCCGCCGAGGAATCCCTAGCAATCAGGCAAACCCTAGACCCCAATACCGCCGAAATCTGGAAAAACTACCAAATTTTGGCAGAAATAACCGCCCGACAGGGAGAAACCGCCACTGCCCAGAACTATCGCCGTTTAATGCGTGAAAGCTACCTCATCGCTCCCGTTTGCCGCCACGACCTGCAACGCTTTACTCCGCTTATTGAAGGCATTGTGGATAACTGGCAAAACCTAGAACCCGTATTGACATATCTTGTCGAAAATGGTTGGGGTGAACTAGCCCAAGCCCTGACTCGCTTCCAATCAGGCGATCGTAACGAAGATCAACTCTACCAAAACTTAAATTATGGACAGGCTGCGCTCCTCCACACCGTCCTTTCCCGCCTTGGTTAGTTGGGGAGATCGGGGAATTGAGTTTCAAAGGAATAAAGCGATTAGTTACCAGAAATGCGATCGCATTATGAAAAATCCAGAATATTACAAATTGCGTAACTATGCTTTGGACTTTCTGTATAATCGTTTTGCCCACGATGATGCGGCCTAAAAATTGGGAATAGATGGTACTCAGTTGGATAATTCTAGACGAGTTTTTTTGTTTTTATAAAAATCAAAAACATTTGCGCTGGTATATTGTCGAGAAGTCGTGCGCGTCGTCTCTTGTCAATGCAGAACATCCTAAGAACCTGGGTTGCGATTTCGGGCTTACAATACTGTCCAGTTTTTTTAGAATATTTCATTCATACAGAAGAAAAGTTCGTAATTGATATTTTAAGAGTTTTTCTGGGTATGTTCTAGTTAAGGAATGTAGTTTAATAGTCAATACCTTTGCCAATTTAGTCCAGAGAGTAGAGAAGACTTTAACGGTAAACTTTCTTTCAAGCGAGGCTTGGCAAAAGTAGTAATCCTAAAAAATTCCGTTAAGGTTTTCCGAAAGGTTTTTTTTAATGTATCCTTT
>JBEIFD010000687.1:0-2281 GCA_040382535.1 Merismopediaceae cyanobacterium | reverse complement strand
TTTTGCTCACTCAATCTCCCCACACAGACAAATTGCGGTTCGGTCGGCAAGGGAATGTAGGGCTGGGATAAAAACATGGCATCCAAGCCACAGTGAACCACCTGGATTTTTGACCAATCTGGATAATCACACCATCTTAGTAATTGACTCCGACCAAAAGAGGATACGGCGACAACGAAACTCGCTCTTTTAATTTTCTCTGGTAAGGCGATCGCCTGAACTTTATCAAATTCTTCTGGCCCATGAACGGTAAAACTGTAAGTGGGGCCGCCTAAAGAATGGCAAAGCATGGCAACGGTAGTGGAATTTGAGCCAAAGTGGGCATGAATATGGCTAATCCCTTTTTTTGTTAGCTCTTGAAGGAGTACACACGCTTCAGCTAAATAGATCAGGTGAATGATCAATCCCCTTTCGGAACGTCGCCCAATTTTGATGGTCAATAATAGAGTCTGAAACATTTTTATGGGAGACAAGAAAAGAACTCCCAGGAAAGATCGTAATAAACCAATAACACCGACACCTAGCAACACTTTGGTTTTTTCAAATTCATCTTTATCGGCTTTATCCACTAACCTGTCATTCCAGACACGAATAGAAAAACGAGAAATAACTAATCCAAGGGATTCTAGCGCGTGGATTTCTCTGCGAATAAAGCTCAGACTAACCATTGGGTAGCTATTAATCAAATAGGCAATTTTCATGAAGATTCAGTTTTGTAATGAGAAATAGTGATTAAATTCATAAAAAAATAAATACTATCAATACCGATTTAAAATAATAATTTAATGCCATTGATCACGAATTTTATCCATCCATTCTAGAATTTTCACTGTTTCATCTAACGGCATTATTTGACTTTCTAATTGACCATTTCTTAGGCATTGCATAACTTCTACTGCTTCATAATGATAACCGTTTCCTTTAGGAGGAGAAAATATTTTTTTAGATTTTTTTTCTGCTAGAAAGTTTTTTAGCTTGATCAAAAAGCCTTGGATTAATGGATTCTGTTTTAGGGTATCTATGAATTTTTTCTGAGAATGTGTTTTTTGATCTACCCCAGGGGCAATTATCCCAGGATATTTAGTGATAGAAAACTGATAAGGGCGATAGAAAGGATCAGCTAGTTTGATTTTGCCGCGATCGCCAATAATCATTGCTTCATTGGTAGTATAGGTTTTTAAGGTACTAAATAGCAAAGCCTGTTGTCCCTGGGCATAATTTAAAATAAAAGAAGATTGTTCATCCACAGCCGTTTCTCCAAACAAGGCTTGGCTTGTCACTGAGTCTGGCTCACCCAAAAGATAAAAGGCTAAAGACAATAAATAGATTCCGCGATCGCCTAATGCTCCCCCACCAGGTTGGGTAAAGAAACGACTTTTTGGATCAAAGGGGACAGGATAGCCAAAATCAGCCGTCAAAAAACGAATTGTACCAATTTCACCCTGATCTATTAAAAATTTAACTTTTTGGACTAAGGGCATGAAGCGCATCCACATTGCCTCCATGCAGAATAAACCCTTTTCACGAGCTAAGGTAATCACTTCCCTCGCATCTTGAGCATTCAACATAAAAGGTTTTTCACACAAAATCGGTTTTCCTGCATTTAAACACAGTAAACAATCCTGTTTATGACGCTCCTGGGGGGTTGCAATATAAACGATATCAATGTCAGGATCATTCACCAATGATTCGTAGTTAGCATAGGTTTTAGGAATATTAAATTGTTTGCCAAATTGCTCTGCTGTAGCCAAGTTTCGAGAGCCAATAGCGCACAGTTTAGCATCGGGTAAATATTGCAAACCTTCAGCAAAATCTTGGGCAATTCTGCCTGTCCCTAGAATTCCCCAACGAATTATTTTTGACATGATAATTAAACTCCACAAATTCAATAAATACTATTTAGCCCAGGGCATCGGATCGATGGGGGAAAAGGTTGAGGTTAATCGATAGGGAGAACTTGTATTAAAAGCATTTTGAATAGCCAAAACCATTTCATTAACGTGTAAACAATAATCTGCCGCCAGACGACAGGGGCGATTTTCTTGAATGGCTGAGGCCAACTCTACGATTCCCCGACTAAAATCCATTTGTTGTGAACCTCGATAACCATAACGCGAAGATCCCTTACCAACCAAAGGATAATTTTCACGCCAAGGGGTTAGCAATGTTTTTCGTCGTATTGTAATCTGACGTTTGATATAGACGGGTGAACGATAAAACCAACTATCTTCTGTATGCAGAATTCCGCGATCTCCGATAACCCGTAAAGTGTGATCATGGG
>JBEIFD010000686.1:0-2294 GCA_040382535.1 Merismopediaceae cyanobacterium | reverse complement strand
GATCGTGGCTGGCAATGTGGAAACATCCCAAGCGATTGTGAATGCTCTTTATGGTGCGCTGGGAGTAATGGCGGCTTCTCAAGGAACCATGAATAATTTCACCTTTGGCAACGAAAAATATCAGTATTACGAGACCATTTGCGGGGGATCGGGGGCAGGAGCGACTTTTGCGGGAACCAGTACGGTACAAACCCAGATGACGAATTCCCGTTTAACCGATCCAGAGGTTTTGGAATGGCGGTTTCCTGTTTTGTTAGAAAGTTTTGAAATTCGTCCCCATAGTGGAGGATTAGGGCAATTCAACGGGGGAGATGGCGTTATTCGGAAAATTCGCTTCTTAGAACCGATGACAGCCAATATTTTATCGGGAAATCGGGTTATTCCGCCCTTTGGTATAAACGGTGGGCGATCGGGTCAGGTGGGACACAATTATCTGATTCGTCAGAATGGAAGTTTAGAAGAACTCGGTGCGATCGCATCGGTGAGTATGGAAGCAGGGGATACTTTTGTCATAGAAACCCCAGGCGGCGGTGGTTTCGGTGAACCCAAGGTTGAATCCTAACGGGTAATGGTGTTGATTTGATACAGAATACTGAATCTGCTCCCGATTGTCCTAATATGGTTCTTATGTCGCCAAATTAAGTGAAAAATTTTAGATAAGCAATGGATAGCAGTTTAATTCTATCGAATATTTTAAATCCGCCCGTTTTATTCTTTTTTCTGGGAATGATAGCGGTTTTTGTTCAGTCCGATTTAGAAATTCCCAATCCCTTACCCAAGCTGTTTTCCCTTTATTTGCTGGTGGCGATCGGCTTTAAGGGTGGGCATGAACTGGTTGAAAGTGGTTTAAGTTCTTCCATTATCGTCACTTTGTTGGCGGCAATCGTTATGGCTTCGATTGTTCCAGTCTATTCCTTCTTTATTTTACGGATTAAACTCGATAACTACAATGCAGCAGCGATCGCGGCGACCTATGGCTCCATTAGTGCTGTAACTTTTATTACTGCCAGTTCCCTGCTCGATAAATTACAGATTGACTACGGTGGTCACATGGTAGCAGCCCTCGCTTTAATGGAATCGCCTGCGATCGTGGTGGGTTTAATTCTAGTCAGAGTTTATACCCAAAAAGCGACCATTTCTACTGATGAAAATGAAATTGAGGAAACGTCCTGGGGTGAAGTATTACGAGAAGCTTTTTTAAATGGCTCGGTCTTGTTATTAATTGGTAGCCTGATAACAGGATTGCTAACGGGAAGTAGTGGTTGGGGAAAAGTTCATTTATTTGTTGAAAAAGATCTTTTCTATGGTGCATTAATGTTTTTTCTGCTGGATATGGGACTCGTTGCCGCCCGTCGCATTCGAGATCTGCGCCAAGCAGGTATGTTCCTCATCGGTTTTGCTGTTTTAATGCCGATCGCAAATGCCTTAATTGGTGTTATTCTCGCCAAAATCATTGGTATGGGTGAAGGAAATGCCCTCCTCTTTGCCGTTCTCTGTGCCAGTGCGTCCTACATTGCCGTACCCGCGGCTATGCGCATGACCGTCCCTGAAGCCAATCCTAGCCTCTATGTTTCGATGGCCCTGGCGATCACCTTTCCTTTCAACATTATTGTTGGTATTCCGATTTATCTACAAGCGATTAAATTATTGGGAATTTAAAGATGTTAGAATCTGTCAAAAAAATTGAAATTATTGTGAGTGACCCCGAAGTTCCTTCTATTTTAAAAATTCTTAAAAAACATGGAATTGAACGATACACCATTATTCATAATGTATCGGGTTGTGGTGAGCATGGTTCCTATGGAGATGACCTGATCACGAATAGTTACATCATGATTATTTGTCCTAATCCAGAAATAATAGAGCCGTTATCTAATGCTATACAGCCTTTACTGAATAAACTAGGGGGAATCTTTATCGTGAATGATGCCCAATGGATTGCTCATTAAGTCCTAAATTTCTTCTATTTCTAATTGTCCCGCAGTAACAGCCGCACAGGCAAAAGCCAAAACCAAGGGCATGGGATTGGCCCAAAAATAACTGGAAACGATCGCAATCAGACTGATCAGCATGGCAGAGGTCAACCAAATCCGTTCTTCAGGACATAGCCCCTTTTGTGACTTGATCAGGCGTAGGGTTTTCGAGGGAATCGGTTCAGGCATCACAGCACCAGGGGGAAAAGCCCAATAATTATTAGAACGTTCCATAAATAGGTCTGTCCAGCCGTTATCATCGCACCATTCCCGAACCCAATCATCACAAAAATGCTTAATCATAGAGACTTTTATTGTAAT
>JBEIFD010000685.1:0-2297 GCA_040382535.1 Merismopediaceae cyanobacterium | reverse complement strand
CCTACGGATGGGATGAATTAATTCCGCTTTGGCAAGGAGATGACATTCAAAAAGAAGAACTCAAACAAACTATTTTAGAAAAATTAGTCGCCCTTAATTTAGAAAGAGCCGAAGAAGAAAAAAATGGACTTATTCGTTGGCTTCGTCCTGAATATCAAGCTCCCGATCAAGTAACGACTCAAAAAGAGATTGAAGGAATTGAACTCGAAGAAAAAACCGTTGTTGAACCTGTTGAACCCCAAAAATTCCCTACCAAATTTAAAGATCAACTTGCCGCTATTCGAGAACTATTGCGAACCCAGGAAAGAGAATGGACAGAAGCTCAAATTGCCGCTCAATTTCAAAGTAAAACAAAAACAGGCGTTATTGCGAATTGTTTAGAAATTCTTGAAGAACTGGGATTAATTTTATGTAACAAAGAATCTAAAACCAAACGTTACTATGCTGCCGAATTTAAACAAAAGAGTTAATATTGTAGTATTCAAAGAAGTTTTAATAAAGCGATCGCGATTTTCTTAATCGGGAATGGCGATCGCGTTTCGTGGAGTCTCGACAAAACTCAAAAATAGAAAATTCCGTTGCCATTGAAGAAGCTAACCGATAATATAAAGGCAATTCTCGTTCGTTAAAATGCGCCAATTCACACTAGTTCCAATTAAATAACTCGCAATCTGAAAAGAAGGATTGGTATTTTTTATAAATATCCCGTTGATCATTACTCGAAACCTTACTTAACGATCGTTCCCAATATTTTGCCGCCGCGATCGCTAATACTTGAGGATAAAAAACTGACTCATTTGTTTGCCTATCTAATGCGATTTCTTTTTGTGTATCATTTGCAAATAAAGCATAATCTGGGCGTTGAGTCTTTGATCTCGTTTGGGGAATATAACTAAACCCTAAAATCTCTAAAACAGGCTTAATAAACTCCTCTTCCGTTTGGGCCTCATTTAAACTCGATAAAAGGGATTTTTTTCGTTGATAAAGCTGTTGCAATGCGTCAAAAGTTGGTCGCGGATCGAGACTCCATTCAGGAGAATCCACCAGACGATGTTCTAAATAATGACTGGAAAATAAGGGCTTATTGAGGTTTTGTATCGTCATAAATTTTTAGCCAAACTAATTCGCGATCGCCTTTTCGATCATTTCTTGATTCAAAGCTTTCCCAATAAAAACCAGTTTAGTCTGCTTCACTTCATCAGTTTTCCATAACCGATCATAAAACACATCAAAGCGATCGCCGACTCCCTGCAAAACTAAGCGCATCGATTTCTGGGGAACATGAACAAAACCCTTAATCCGATAAATTTCTTCGGTTTGCACTAATTTTTTGAGTCGCTGGGTTAATACCTGGGGATCATAGCTCTCGGTTTGAATGACTTGAATAGAATTAATCTCATCATCGTGGTCATGATCTTCTTCCTCGTCATGGTGACTAGGACGACTTTCTAAGTTATCCTCTACTGCCGCATTAAAGCCTAATAAAATCTCTGGATTAATTTCTCCCTGCTGACAAGTCACAATTTTAACCTGCGATCGCAATTCTTGACTTAGCCATTGTTTGACCTCTGTTAATTGCTGATCACTAATTAAATCGGTTTTAGTGAGTAACACTAAGTCAGAACAAGCTAATTGATCTTCAAATAATTCTTCAATCGGCGTTTCATGTTCCAGACTATCATCGGCTTCTCGTTGCGCTTCTAGGGCGGCTAAGTCTCCGACTAATTTACCTTCTGCTAAGGCTTGACTATCTACTACTGTTATTACCCCATCTACCGTTGCACCGTTACGAATTTCTGGCCATCGGAAAGCTTGTACTAAGGGTTTCGGTAAGGCTAAACCTGATGTTTCAATCACCACACAATCGAGTTGTTCTCTGCGTGTTAAAAGTTCCTGCATAATCGGAAAAAATTCTTCCTGCACCGTACAGCACAAACAACCATTAGTCATTTCAATAATTTGACTATTGGGAACCTCTGGTTCGTCGCAAACTTGACAATCCCGCAGTAAATCGCCATCAATGCCCACATCCCCAAATTCATTGACAATCACGGCGATGCGTCGTCCTTGGTTATTTTGCAAGAGATTACGAACGAGGGTGGTTTTGCCCGCCCCCAGGAATCCAGTAACGACGGTAACGGGAATTTTGTGCATGGTGATTGTATTTTGAGGAATCTAAAGATCAAAATTCAGTATAGTTGATCTGGGTTCAGTGGAAAAAACGCGATCGCACTGATTAGAATCTGCTCTTAAAAAAGTTTCATTCAAAAAATAAGGCGATCTCAGTTTTAGGGATT
>JBEIFD010000684.1:0-2300 GCA_040382535.1 Merismopediaceae cyanobacterium | reverse complement strand
TAGTGGTGCGCTCTGGAAACGGGAAAATGTCTCTCAGATTCTCCGACTTCGTTGTGCTTATCTTAACAATTCATCTTGCTTGAGTATTTATGCTTAGTTCCAAACTGGAATGCTCCCGCCTAACGCCTAACTTTGTTGAGATTTATTTAAGCGAATATCAAAAACGAAAATTTAGATTTACAAAAAAAATCCGTAGGGGCGAATTGCGTTCGCCCTTAAACGACAGCTATATCAGTCAATCTTGCAAAAAATATATAGCTAATCAATCTAGTTCTTAAAGTTCACCGCGAATTTCTTCGACAATTCCATCTCGGATAACAACTTCCACATTGAGTTTCGCAACCAAATTATCTCCCTTTTCAATACGGAAAAAACTTTCCATCTGGGCTTGGGGAACTTCTTGGTCTAGGTCTAAAAACTGGACTTGTTGCATTTGTTGAAGAAATTGATTTTTTTGCTCCAAAATCTCGCTTTTTTGCTGATTGACTTGGATTTGAATATTATCAATTTGCTGGGCCGATTGAGGTGGAAGCGGAGTCAAGCTCTGTCTCTGGATTTCCGCAATCGCCCGTTGACCCTGGGTATCCAACTGTTGAATCTGAGCATCGATTTGAGCAATTTGGGCTTGGAGCTGTTGCTGCATTTCTTCTTTCCAGCGACTCGTCACGATGACCTTAATGGTTACTGGACGTTTTAATAAAAGGCTGGTTTGTGCGTCATCCATAAAAAGCAATTTCCGTCGTAAAAAATAGGTTAAAACTGAATTGTCGGGCGATTTTTTTGAGGTAATACTAATTTAATTAATTCGATTAAATTGCAGATGTAATTATCCATAAGATCCTCCCGCCTTCGGCTTCCCCCCTTATCAAGGGGGGCTAGGGGGGATCAATGCAATATTCTCGGTTTAATTTGGTATCAGACCCAACAATCAAGATTTCTCAAACATTCCTTCAATAATACCGCGATAATGTTCTGTCACAACGGGACGTTTGATTTTGAGCGTCTGGGTCATCATGCCATTGGCTAGGGAAAACGGCTCTAAAATCAGGCTAAAATTTTTAATCTGATCATCAGGACGATAGCCAGGACGGTCTTTCACTTCTCGGTTTAATTCCTTACGAAAGAGATCCAACACTGCTTTATCATAGAGTTCGCTCTGTTTCAATTCCTCAAAGGTTACGGAACTATCGGGAAAAATCAGATCCAACGATTGACTCTTAACCCATTTTTCGAGGGCTTCCAGATTCGGCACAATCAAAGCTCCCAATGCTTTTTGATCCTGTCCAACTAACATAATTTGATCAATATAGGCACTACGCACACAGGCATCTTCGATCGGTTGGGGTTCAATATTTTCCCCATTACTCAACACGATCGTATCCTTGGCCCGACCCGTTAATACCAAATCATTCTCCGCCGTCACCCAGCCCAAATCTCCACTATCAAACCATCCGTCAGCATCGATCGCCTTAGCAGTGGCTTCAGATTTTTTGTAATACCCCATCATCACCTGGGGGCCGCGAATGAGAACGATACCGCGCTGTTCGGGGGGCAAAGTTTGGCGAGTTTCGGGGTCAACAATGCGAATTTCGGTTTGGGGAATGGGTTTGCCCGAAGAATAGCGTAAATTGTGGGAGTGGGTGCGGGCATTGGTGACGGGAGAAGTTTCTGTGAGTCCGTAACCGACTAAGACGGGAATTCCTATAATTTCATAGAAATCGTCTAAATGTTTGGCGAGGGAACCCCCACCACTCACGAAGGTTTTGACCTCTCCCCCTGTGACATCTCGGATTTTTTGGTAAACGATTTTATCTCCCAAAAGATGGATCGGTGTGAATAAAAGCGTTTTTAATTTGGCGATCGCCCTTTCCAGTCCAGAAACGTGGAGATGCTCTAGGCTCAAATTTTCGGCAATGCGTTTAGAGAGAATATATTGGGTAGAAATATTGAAGAAGAAATTAATTAACTTTTGCTGACTGTCCGATTTTTCGCGGAAAGTTTTTTGCACTCCCTCATAAATCGATTCCCAAAGACGGGGAACTGCAACCATGTGGCGGGGTTTAAATTTCTTTAAATCATTCTTAAACGTGCGAATACTCGTATAAATTAGGGTACAACCTTGAGAAAGCAGAAAATACTCGGCACTACGCTCATAGGAATGCCAGGAAGGAAGAATACTCAACACGCGATCGCCCTTTTCGGGATTAAGAATAGCCCGCAGTTCCGCGACTTGGTGTAAGAGATTGCCATGAGATAACATCGCGCCCTTGGGTTGTCCCGTTGTTCCAGAGGTGTAAATT
>JBEIFD010000683.1:0-2307 GCA_040382535.1 Merismopediaceae cyanobacterium | reverse complement strand
TTGCCTCGGACTGAATCAACTTAGATTGGGGTTTCTGGACAACTTTGGGTTTTTCAGGGGTAGGCTTAACGGTTTCAATATTCGGCGATCGCGGGGGGGAAGAGGTTAAACTTTGGAATGCCCACCAGGCCGCGCCTGTTCCAGCGATTAGAATAGCTGTGATGATTCCCAGGGTAAAACCGATGGATTTCGGCTGATTGTTGTTGGACATAAACCCCCCCGATTAACTTAGCGATTTAATCTAGTCTAACGTTTTTTGAGAGAGCAACTACTGATTATTTACGATTATTTAATGTGACCTTATCATGTCTCGATCACAACATTTAGTTTTAATTGGCGGTGGTCATAGTCACGCGATCGCCTTAAAAGAATGGCAAAAAAATCCGATTCCAAATGTTAAATTAACTCTAATCAGCAATGTTTTACAAACGCCATATTCAGGAATGTTGCCAGGCTATATCGCAGGATTTTATCGTTTTGAAGAGACTCATATTGATCTCAGAAAACTTGCTCAATTTACTCAAACAGAATTTGTTTTAACAACCGCGATCGCGCTAGATTTAATCAACAATCAAGTGATTTGTGCCGACTGTCCGCCCATTGCTTTTGATGTTTTATCGATTGATATAGGAAGTACACCCACTCTCATGAATATTGTGGGTTCCGAATATGCTACCCCCGCCAAACCTGTTCCCCAATTATTAGAAGTTTGGGACAATCTTTTAAACAATGTACAGCAAAATCTCCAAAAATCGATATCAATCAGTATTGTCGGGGGCGGTGCGGGCGGTGTGGAGTTAGCATTAAATATGCGATCGCGATTACAAACCATTTTGCCGTCTCATTTAATAACCTTTCATCTCTTTCATCGGGGACAAAAATTATTAGAACATCATAATTCTTGGGTTAGTGAAAAACTAGAAAAAATCGTGAGAGACAGAGAAATTCAAGTGCATTTAGACGAAACGGTTCAATCGATTCAAGCTGATGGATTAGATTTTTATACAATTAACTGTCAATCCAATTTAAGTATTAAGACAAATTATATTTTTTGGGTGACTCAGGCATCTGCTCCAGATTGGATTAAACACTCAGATTTAAGTATAGATTCGTCGGGATTTATTCTGATTAAAAATACTTTACAAATCCTTTCCTATGAAAATATTTTTGCAACGGGAGATATTGCGACAATGCCCGATCATCCTCGTCCAAAAGCAGGCGTTTTTGCGGTTCGACAAGGAAAACCTCTGGTAGAAAACTGGCGTAATTTTTTATTAAATAAACCGTTAAAACCCTACTTTCCCCAAAAAACTTACCTGAGTTTAATCGGCACAGGAGATAAAAGTGTGATCGCTTCCTGGGGAAATTGGGGCTTTCGATCCCGTTATTTTTGGCAATGGAAGGATTATATTGATCGCCAATTTATGGATCAATTTATCTAAAAAAATCACGGTTTAGGATTAGGACTACTAGCAGGATTGACTCCCTGACTCTCCGCATTAATCGTTTGAATTTGATTGACAAAATAATCCTCTCCATCTTCATATTTCAGCGATCGCGCCAAAGTGAGAGCTTGTTGATAGGCTTTTAATGCAGGTGGATATTGTTTGGCTTCTTGGTAAATTTGACCGATCGCTTCATAAACTTTCATTAAACCGTAATAGTTATAGGATTGTTGTTCAACTTTTAATAATTTTTGATAAATTTGAAGTGCATAATTCGGCTGATTATGATTTTTATAAAGCATTGCTAATTTTTTGAGAGCAAGACTAGCCGCACTATATTGCTGTAACGACCAACTTAGAGTAAAGGCTTCTTGATAGTTTTGACTGGCTTTTTCGGGTTGATTGAGAGTAGCGTAATCATCTCCAATGGCAACTTTTAAATCAGGAATTAATTCTATTTTTTGATCCTTAAAGTAATGAGTTACCAACCTTTCCTTAATTTTAACAGCATTTTCAGGGAGAGAAGATTTTGTATAAATTTCAGCGAGTTTTTCTAAATAAAGTCCCTCATCATAGGCATTTTTTTCCGTCTGGGCTTGGGCTAACAAAAGCTCATAGGTTTCGGCGGCGTTAATGTAGTCAAATTTTGCCAGATAAAGTTCTCCTAAAATATTTGAAGCTCGTTTTTCAGCTTTGATATTATTTTTTTCACGGGCAGTATTGCGAATTTGTTGATAAATTTGAATGGAATCATCCAAGCTTCTCATCTGTTTATAAGCTTTGGAAAAAGCGGTTAAAATTTCTGGTGTTAGATTGCCATTTTGCACTTTTTGAATCACATCCAATCGATGGTGAATGACAG
>JBEIFD010000682.1:0-2312 GCA_040382535.1 Merismopediaceae cyanobacterium | reverse complement strand
TGGGCAAAGAATTGATTACAACCCAACAAGACAGATTCACGATCTTTCCAAAATACGGCCAGGGGGAAAGAATTCAGGACGGTTTGCAGAAATTGTTGAGATTCTCTTAGTTCGAGTTCAGCTTGTTTGCGCTTGCTAATATCAGCAATAACACCGATCAGTTGTCGTTCATTTGTCGATAGGGTTTCAGAGGGAAGGCCCCAGACCGTTATCCAACGCATTTCACCATCTAGTCGGAAAATACGGTATTCGAGATGATAGGCTTCTCCCGTTGCAAAGGTATGGGCGATGGCTTGGGCAACGCGATCGCGGTCTTCGGGATGGATCATTGAGAAAAAGGTTTGATTGTCACCAGAAAAAGTTCCTGGTACGAACCCAAAAATTTCCTGAACCCGATCAGACCAAATCAGTTGATCGGATTCTGAACTACGGCTCCATGTCCCCATATTGGCCGCATCCAGGGCTAGTTTTAAGCGTAACCTTTCAGTATTGAGAACTTCTTCTGCTTGTTTGCGATCGCTGATATCTTCAACAATTCCTTCAATGGCGATCATTTCCCCTGCTTCATTTCTGACAGGATGCTCGGAAACTTGGAGAGTGCGAATACTTCCATTAGGATGAATAAAACGCATTTCACTTTGACAAAAATTTTGCTCACCTTGGAGCATAGACATCAGCCTTGTTCGTGCTTTTGGGATTTCTTCTGGTAGCCAATTGACGACATCAGCCCAGTGTTTACCGAATATATCTTTTTTGAAAAATCCAAAAATAGAATAAGCTCCATCGCTGACATAATTGACAATCACTTCCACTCCGCTATGACTAAAGACAACGCTATGACTAAAGACAACAAATTTTTCGCCCATCTCATCGACTAATCGCTGAAATTTATTCCGACTTTCTTCTAAATTTTTCTCTATTTTTTTGCGATCGCTAATATCTTGCACACTAGACCAGATGAAAGTTTCCCCATTCTGTTCAATCAGTAATCCTGTCAAAGAAACCGCTATAAGATGTCCGTCGGCATGGATATATTCCTTTTCGTAGGGGCCATAACGTCCTGTTTCCTGTAGCTGTCGGAGTTGTTCTGCTTCCTGCTCTGCATATTTGATGGGAGTAATATCCCAATAGGAGAGTGCGAGGGTTTCTTCTACACTACGTCCTAATATTTGGGCATAGACTGGGTTGACATAAACTAACTGTCCATCCATACGACACCTCGCGAGACCGATGGGAAATTCTGTAATTAATTGACGATTAAATTTCTCACTTTCTCTTAAGGTAATTTCGGCCCGTTTGCGGCTAGTAATATCCTGATAAGTTCCCAAAACACCAATGACTTCGTTGTTAAGATTACGCAATGGAATTTTATTCGTCTCTAACCAGAGCATTGAGCCATCTGCCTGTAACTGGGTTTCAATAATGCTCAATTTGGCTACACCAGAGTTAATCACCTGAGCATCATCGGCTCTATAGAAATCTGCTTCCGTCCTTCCCCAGGGTAAATCGTAATCAACTTTACCGATAATCTGACTAGGTGTTGAAAGATTCGCATCATGGGCAAAATTTTGATTACACCCTAAATAAACTGACTCGCGGTCTTTCCAAAAAACGGATTGGGGAAAAGTATCAACTACTATTTGTAAAAATTGTTGAGATTTCTTTAATTTTATTTCATTGATTTTGCGATCGCTGATATCCCGTATAATCATCAACACTTCTTGATCATTAATGGCCAATATTCTGACTTCCTCATAGGCCATTCTTTCCTGTTTCTTCAGTTCATGTTCATAAATTTGTAATTCTCCTGTGGCGATCGCTTGCTCAATGGCTTGCAACTGCGTTTGTAATAAATCGGGTGGAAGAACTTCGGCAAGATGATGCTCTATTGGCACAAAAAGATGTTTGTCAATTTTGGAGCCAAAGTAGTCTAGACAAGTCCCATCCCGACTAACCCGTAATAATAAATCGGGTATCGCATTGAGAATGCTTTTATTAATCGCTTCAGTCTCTCTCAAGGCGGCAGTTCTTTCTTCTGCTTTGTGTTCTCGTTCTTGATTGAGGAGTTGAGTGTCTTGTATAGTCATGTTGAGATGATTTACGACTAAAATCTAGATATTTTGTATATTTTGTATATTTTACCCACTTTTTAAGTAAAAATATTAACCTTGAAAACAATACCTTTGCCAAAATAAAAGCCTGCAAAAATTTTGGCAAAACTCGCAAAATCCCCCACACATAGATGTTTGACTTGAAAAGTAACACTAAGTCTCAAACCCTTATAGTACAAAGGATACATTAAAAAAAACCTT
>JBEIFD010000681.1:0-2323 GCA_040382535.1 Merismopediaceae cyanobacterium | reverse complement strand
CCTTTTAATGGCTTGTATTCCTTGCTAGGCTTACACTTTAGAGTTTTAATCTATCATTTTTGCCTAAACGAATCGCACTTTACCCCCTAGTAAACCATGATGGCTATTTTATTCATTTTTGTCAACCAATTTGTAGTTTTTTATGATGATTGCTATGGAATCGCATTCTCAACAGAAGTCTTATTCTGCCCTTCTTGCTTAAAATTTGGAATAAAATTCAAAATTTTGCCAAAAAAAAGCCACTTATGAGTAAGTTAACCAATCAATTCAGGAGGAGGAGGACAGATGAAACTTAAATTTTCCCTGGTAGAAGGATGAATAAAACCGAGTTGATGGGCATGGAGCCAATAGCCGCAATCGCTAGGAACAGAAATTTTTGAATCCATACGAATAGTTTTAGCAATGCCACCGACATCATAGAGCGGATCACCTAAAAGCGGATAACCGATCGCGGCTAAATGAATGCGAATCTGGTGGGGTCTGCCCGTCAAAATTGTTATTTCTAAAAGCGTTTTTGTTGAGCTTTGTACCAACACTCGGCAATCGCTTTGAGCAAATTTTCCCGTTGGGGTTGCGCCATAGATATAACCCAAAATTGGGTGGGGAATTTTACCGATCGCCTGATTAATGGTAAATTCCGTTGGTAATTCGCTGGGGCCAATCAAAGCACGATAAATTTTACGAATTTGGCGATCGCGCATCTGTTGACTGAGCTTAGATTTCGCTAACGACGAACGAGCGATTAACATCAAACCAGAGGTTCCCCGACCGAGACGATGGACAGGAACAGGCATTTCCTGGGGATAGCGTTGCTGGAGTTGATAAAGTAGGGTATTTTGCAAAAAACCGCCCCCAGGCAAAACAGGTAATCCCGACGGTTTAGCAATAATCATTAAATCAGTATCTTCATAGAGCGTTACAAAATTTAACGGGACATCAGGTTCTTCCCAGGGCGATCGCTGATAGGTAAGTTGCTGTCCTTTTTTTAAAATCGTTTCAGGAGTGACTGTTTGCTGATTAATTAAAATTTGTCCCGCAAGAATGCGATTTTGCCATTCTTCTCGGCTGGAATGTTGATAGTTTTGAGAATAATAATCTAGCAGAGTTTGACCAGCCCCTTGAGCATTAACCTTTTCCTGATACGTCCAACCTTGATTCATCACCATGATAGAAAAGCTAATTTTTCACTGAATAAATATTAAACGCGCGATCGCCCTTTTAACTTTATCGAGAAAATCCCCTTGTTTCCTTCTCTAGGTAAAGCCGAGTTGCTAAAATAATCAAGCTGAAATTAGGAAATATTCTCATGGGCGATCGCTTGCAGGGCTTGAATCTCTACCTCATCGGCATGATGGGAACGGGCAAAACAACAGTGGGTCAGGTATTAGCTAAGGAATTAGGCTATCGTTTTTTTGATACGGATGTTCTCATTGAACGGGTGGCTCAAAAAAGTATTAATGAGTTATTTGCAGAAAACGGAGAAGCTTTTTTCCGAGAGTTAGAAAGTCAGGTTTTAGGAGAAGTTTCAGCCTGTACTCGGAGTGTGATAGCTACAGGGGGCGGCGCGGTGTTGCGTCCTGTTAATTGGGGTTATTTACGGCATGGATTGATTATTTGGCTTGATGCGCCGATTTCCCTACTGGTAGAAAGACTCGGAGAAGACAATACCCGTCCTTTACTGAAAATGGATAATCTTTCCCTTAAGTTAGAAACCTTGTTGGCAGAACGAAAATCCCTCTATCAAGAAGCTGATTTACAGATTGCGATCGCAAAAAATGAAAATCCTGAGCAAATCGTCTCAAAAATTCTAGAACAAATTCCCAATGTTCTAAAATCCGATAAACAATCAAACCAAGTAAATCCTGAAGATCCCAACGAATTCAATTAGCATAGAATTAAAAATTTTTCGTTCTAGAACTGCTATGGAAACCAATCTTCTGAGTCTTGCTCACGGAACTTTACGAAAAGTGCATCATATCGCCTTTAATGTCAAAAATATGGATATTTCTCGCCATTTTTATGGTCAAATTTTAGGCTTAACCGAATTAACAGGAGATGCGGTTCCCTCTACCCTCAAATCCCTCGTTGAACAGGGAAAAGTCGCCAATTTTATGACTCCCGACGGCACAATTATCGATCTTTTCTGGGAACCTGATTTATTGCCGCCCCATCCCGATCCGACCCAGGGCTTTACCCGTGCCAATCATCTCGCCTTTGATATATCCCCCGAAGCCTTTGATGACGCGATCGCCGTTTTAAAATGTCACCAAGTCGCGATCGATCACGGCCCCGTCACCCGACCGACTGGCAAAGGCATTTATTT
>JBEIFD010000680.1:0-2325 GCA_040382535.1 Merismopediaceae cyanobacterium | reverse complement strand
TTTTCCAAAAACGACGATGCTCTGACCCCTTGTCCTGAAGGCATTCAGCCCATCCTGTAAAGAGTAGTGTGAGTGAAACGTTATTGAATTTTTAGGAGAAACCTATGTTACACCGCAAGATTTATCAGTTCTGTACAGACGGTCAGGAAGTGTGTATTTTCTTGCGAGATCAACAGCGTTGGTTAGATAAAGCTCGAATTATTTCCCTAGAAGGAGATTTGGTGACAATTCGTTATGAAATGGAAGAAGAAGACGAAATTAGTTCTTGGGAAGAAATAGTCCGCCTCGAAAGTATTGGAGCCGTTAGTCGTCAATTATCTTCGGTTTCGCGTTTAAATTCAGAAGTATTAGTCTCGGATGACTGTCCCGAATCGGAACAAATTTATGCCCATTCCCCTGAAGTCAATGGAGAAGAGGAAGAGATAGAGCCTGAATAGTTCTCCTCAGTGCTTATTTCAAAAATCAAGAATCCTTAAAAAGGCTGAATCCTTCTCATTTCTTAATTAATCATTTTCTTCTCGACTTCCCCTTCCCTGTAAAATGAAGGCAGTCAATTATTTTAGTCGCTAGACATCGTGAATATGGGTGAAATAATGCTTGAGCAACGCAAGCCATCCGCCTTTGACCTTGCTTCCTATCTCCAAGATAAAAAAGAACTCGTCGAGATTGCCCTGGACGGCTCTCTTCCCATTGTCCGACCAGAAAAAATTTACGAAGCCATGCGTTATTCCCTCTTGGCGGGCGGGAAAAGATTGCGCCCCATTCTTTGTTTGGCGGCCTGTGAATTACTGGGAGGCACGGTCGAAATGTCTATGCCCACAGCCTGTGCCCTGGAGATGATCCATACCATGTCGTTGATCCATGATGATTTGCCTGCGATGGATAATGACGATTACCGTCGGGGTAAATTGACTAATCATAAGGTTTTTGGGGAAGATATTGCGATTTTGGCGGGGGATGGTCTGTTGGCCTATGCCTTTGAATTTGTGGCCACCCAAACCCAAAATGTGGCTCCTCAAAATATTATTGAAGTCATTGCTCGTCTGGGTCGCACGGTAGGGGCGGCGGGCTTGGTCGGCGGGCAGGTGCTAGACCTCGAATCGGAAGGTAAAACGGACATTACGGCGGAAACTTTGACCTTTATTCATACCCATAAAACGGGAGCTTTGTTAGAAACCTCTGTTGTATCGGGGGCGATTTTGGCAGGAGCTTGTCCAGAGGAGGTACAAAAACTTTCTCAATATGCAAAGAATATCGGGCTGGCTTTCCAAATTATTGATGACATTTTGGATATTACGGCAACCCAGGAAGAATTGGGAAAAACGGCAGGAAAAGACCTAGCGGCCCAAAAAGCGACCTATCCGAGTCTTTGGGGAATTGAAGAATCTCGTAATCAAGCCCAACAATTAATTGATTCGGCGATAGATAAATTAGCGAGTTACGGGGAAAAAGCGGCTCCTTTAGAAGCGATCGCGCAATATATTATCAATCGTAAGCATTAGATCCTTTCTTTATAGCAAAAATTTTTATGCAGGAATTAGGCAATATTTTTGAAAATCAGGCTCTAGCCGCTTCTTTAGCCGCTTGTCTGATTGCCCAGGCTCTCAAAGCGATGATCGATATTATCCGTAACGGCAAAATCAATATTCGGACACTCTTTTCGACAGGTGGGATGCCCAGCGCACATTCAGCCCTAGTAGGAGCTTTGGCAACGAGTATCGGGCTTCAGATAGGTTGGAATAGCAATGAATTTGCGATCGCATCTTTGTTTGCGGCGATCGTGATGTACGATGCGGCGGGAGTGCGTCAGGCGGCGGGAAAACAAGCCCGAATTCTCAATCAAATTATTGATGAACTATTCCAGGAAGGTCATACCCTTAACGAAGAACGGCTGAAGGAACTATTAGGTCATACCCCCACTCAGGTTCTGGTAGGTTTGGCCCTGGGAATGGCGATCGCTTTTTTGTTTTTTTCGTCCGCTTTAGGTTTTTAGCAGATTATCTCCAAATCTAAGCTTCATCTTCAAATTTGTAACCGACACCGATCACCGTCTTAATAAAGGTCGGATTGGAGGGATCGGGTTCAATTTTCTTGCGTAGGCGACGAATATGGGTGTCAACCACTCGATCATCCCCAAAAAAATCATTTCCCCAGAGTTTGTCGATCAGTTGGTTGCGGCTCCAAACCCTTCCTGGATAGCTGATAAAGGTGCTAAGAAGATTAAATTCTAGGGTCGTTAGATCTAAAAGTTCTAAATCTTGATCGGCTAATTGGCGTTTGGCGATATGTTGGTCTAAATCTAACTGAAAATGCTGGGTTTTATGG
>JBEIFD010000679.1:0-2333 GCA_040382535.1 Merismopediaceae cyanobacterium | reverse complement strand
TATCAAGCTTTTAATCAAGGGCAAAGTTTGATCAAAAATCTTCTCAGTAATACGGGGAAAATTTATTTTAATAGTTTATTTATTGAGAATTTAAAAGAATTTTTAAATCTAACTCCAATCTTAAAAGAAACTGCTAATTCTTACCCAATTCCTATTCCCATTAAAGATTCTATTCAATTTAAAAATATTCGTTTTCGTTATCCTCATAGTCCTCGTTGGGCTTTAGATGGTTTTGATCTGACGATTAAAGTGGGACAGGTTGTAGCGATCGTTGGGACAAATGGAGCGGGTAAAAGTACTTTGATGAAATTGCTTTGTCGTTTTTATGACCCAACGGAAGGTAATATTTTTATTGATAACCATAATTTAAAGGATCTACAAATCGAATCTTTACAAAAGATTATTACGGTTTTATTCCAAGAACCCGTTCGTTACAATGAGCCTGCTGTCGATAATATTGCCTATGGCGACTGGGATAATCATCCCTCTTTTTCTAGGATTGAAGAGGCGGCTCAGGTTTCGGGGGCTGATAAAGTCATTGCTCGTTTACCCCAGGGTTATCAGGAAGTTCTGGGTAAATGGTTAGGCACGGCAGATTTAAGTGTGGGAGAATGGCAAAAAATTGCTCTGGCGAGGGCTTTTTTACGACAATCAGAAATTGTTCTTTTGGATGAACCCACTAGTGCAATGGATTCCTGGGCAGAGGCCGAATGGATGTCACGTTTTCGGGAATTGGTGGCGGGGCGGACTGCGATTATGATTACCCACCGTTTTACGACAGCCATGCAAGCTGATCAAATTTATGTGATGGATTGCGGAAAGATTGTAGAATCGGGAACTCATCAACAGTTATTAAGTCTCGGAGGACTTTATGCTCAATCATGGAAACAACAAATGAAAGATGTTAATCTTTAACTAAAATTTCCCCATTATTTACAATATTAAAAAATATGCAAGACGTTGAAATGAATCAATGGTTACTAGAGTTATTAAAATTAAAGCCAGAGCGATCGTCAAACCATGAAACCATCAGTTCAGATTTAATTACCCTAGAAAATTGGCAAGGTTTACTAGATAAGGCGATCGAGCAACAAGTGGGGGCTTTATTATATTCTCAATTGCAATCTTTGCCTGATTTAAGAGTTCCATTAATTATTCAGCAATCTCTCAAGGATATCTACCGAAAAAACACCTTTTTTAACATGGCTTTAATGGGGGAGTTGAAATCTATTTTAAATCTTTTTAACTCTCATGAAATTCCAGTCATTGTTTTAAAAGGAGCGTATCTAGTTAAGGAAGTTTATCCTAAAATTGGTTTAAGAGAAATGGTAGATATTGATCTTTTAGTTCCTGACGATAAAGTTGAACAAGCCGCTAAATTATTAGAAATATTAGACTATCAATCTATTCGTGATTATCATGTCTCGCTAGACGTTGAAAAATCATCTGGCCATCAGCTTCCTCCTTTTCGCAAATCTTTTGCACTGCCTGTAATAGAAATTCACTGGACAATTTGTGATCCCAAGGAAACCTATCAATTTGACCTTACAGAACTATGGCAGAGAGCAAAAAATACGGATTTTTTTGGAGAAACGGCTCTGGCTCTGGCTCCAGAGGATTTGATTTTACATCTCTGTCATCACGCTTCCTATCATCATAAATTCAATATTGGGGTTCGTCCTCTATGCGATTTAGCTAGGATTATTGAACATTTTCAGGATCAACTCGATTGGCAAGCACTACAAATGACGGCTGAACGATGGCAATGGCAAAAAGGTTTGTATATTATGTTAGCTTTTGCTCACTATTCTTTAGGAGTTGATTTACCCAATTCGATTCTACAAGCTATTGAGTATTGCGGAATTGATCAACCAACATTGGCGATCACGAAAGATGAATTATTTGTCAATCGCAGTACTAATAATCAACATCTCAGCTTCAAAATGACTATTCCTTTGGTGAACTTTATTGAACAACCGCATTTTATTGAAAAAATCAAATTCATGATTCAACAAATATTTCTTAACCCTCAGATGATGTCTAAAAGATATCCTGTGGAACCTGAATATACTGACCCCAAACTTTATTTTTATTACCTAGTTCGTATTCGAGATCTATGGCAACGTTATTATCAACACACTCAAAAATCGATGCTGGGTAATACAGAAGTTTCGGCGGTAACGAGGCGAAAATATTTATTAAATCAGTGGTTACAAGAAAAATCTCAGTGAGAGTTGCATTTTGACTTAAATTAGTTTACAATCTGCAAATTATTTACAAGCAAAACTCTAACACTCAGCGATCGCAAAATAATGAAATTTAAAATCAATACC
>JBEIFD010000678.1:0-2335 GCA_040382535.1 Merismopediaceae cyanobacterium | reverse complement strand
GCTCAATAACACTCATTGGAAGGTACAAAAGACGATGTTTGATGTATGTTTTTCCGTAAAGCCCTTGAGCAAGAAGCTTTTACAAATACAAGAAGACACAAACTAATTCGGAATCAGGAATGATTAACTCAAAATATGTATTTTCTTGAACATCATAACTTTCTATCTCATATTTTAAGGCTGTAAACCATGTTCTGACCTGTTGAGATAAAATAAATTGTCTAACCTTTACTACACTAACATTATTATCTGATTCCAATAATTTATTTTTTTCTAATTGTAAGGCGAATTCCAATAGAATATCTGGCTTATTTTTGAGCCTGGTAAAAGGCTCCAATATGTTTAGTATCGTATCTAGTTTTTAATCTGTCACTACTTCTGCTGGATTGCGTGTTCTTCCTGTAACATTCAAAAAATGTAACGAAAAAGTAGCAAATTCTCGTAGTAGATCAACCCCAATTTCTTTAATCGTATCTCCGAGAGCATATCCATCTATAAACGCTTGCCCTTCACTAAGTAGAATAGAGGGATCGTTCTGTTCAAATGCTTCTCAAAAAGCTTTACGGATTTGATCTTGCTGAAATAAGTCCAAAACAGGTTGGGGTTTGTCAAAACCATACTCAACGAGAGAATAAGCATAAACTCCCACAAAATCAGCAGGAGGGTGATCGGGTTCAAAACCAAGCCCCTTTAATAGCTTAATTACTTGTGTATTGCGCTCAAGCTTATTTTTGATGGGGTTAGCGGCAACACCAACAATAGCGGAAATTATCTTTGTGAGTTCAGTCACTGGGAGAATTGATTGGTGAATTTTCATGTAAAAAATCAAACCATGTAAAACATTTTAAACGTTATTCCCTAGAATAGTCAATTTCCCTGAAAGAATTTTTGAAAATATTCATTTTCTCATTTACTCCAACTTAAAATTCGTTACAATGTGGCAATCTTAAACGATTCGCGGTGTATGGAAAAAAAAACAATATTTAGACAATGTTTTGGAAACTAATGCCTACGTTTATGGGTCTAACTGATGGCAATTTTTTGCAGCAATATCTTTCAAAAACTTAAGAAATATGATAGAAATATAGGAATCGTCGGGAGTGGTAAATCAATGGTACAAGCCTTAAACTTAACAAAATCGTCCACAACACTATATGATAACGATTTTTTGCAATGGACAGAAACAACGATCGCCCGTTTACAGAATAGAGACTTTAAACAATTAGATATTGCCAACTTAATAGAGGAAATAGACTCATTGGGAAAAGCGCAGAAAAATTCCTTCAAAGGACATATTCGGGCATTAATAGAGCATATCTTAAAAAGATGTTATGTCGAGATGCCCTTGGAATATCCTGGCTGGGAACGGACAATTCGCAACATTCGCCCCGAAATTGAAGATTTGATTGAAACTTCTCCCAGCTTGCAAAACGACTTTTCCGATGTTTTAGATAAGGTTTATCAGCAATGCCTCAAAAAACTGCGGCCCGAATATAAAAACACAAACTTTCCAGATACTTGGCAATTTTCGCGATCGCTGGATGACCTTCTGAATTTAGATGTATGGGAACAACGATAAACAACATTCAAGAATCGGATTTTAGCTTAAACGGCAATTATTGAGCTTACTTAAAGATTTCGCCAAATCGGAACTAAAAATATTACAATGGTATATTTGCTGCGGATGTAACTGATTGCGATTCCCCGTAGGCAACAATATATGCTCAACCCAAACCTAACAGAGATAGAACTCTCAAAAGATGAATACCAACGGTATTCCCGTCACATTATATTGCCAGAAGTAGGACTAGACGGACAAAAACGCCTAAAAGCCGCTAGTGTCCTCTGTGTTGGTACGGGGGGACTCGGTTCTCCCCTCCTGCTGTACTTGGCCGCGGCTGGAGTCGGTCGGATTGGCATTGTGGATTTTGATATTGTTGACAGTTCCAACCTACAGCGTCAGATCATTCACGGGACTTCCTGGGTCGGTAAGCCCAAAGTCGAGTCTGCCAAAAACCGAATTTTAGAAATTAATCCCTTCTGTCAGGTCGATTTATACGAAACACCCCTCAGTTCTGCCAATGCGATCGATATTATCAAACCCTACGATATCGTCATTGATGGAACCGATAATTTTCCGACCCGTTACCTGACCAACGATGCCTGTGTTTTGCTAGATAAACCGAATATCTATGGATCAATCTTCCGCTTTGAAGGCCAAGCAACGGTCTTTAACTACCAAGGCGGCCCCAACTATCGCGATTTATATCCCGAACCACCACCACCAGGCATGGTTCCTTCCTGTGCAGAAGGTGGCGTTTTGGGCGTATTACCT
>JBEIFD010000677.1:0-2335 GCA_040382535.1 Merismopediaceae cyanobacterium | reverse complement strand
GGTTCCCTGCCCCGCAATTACGTCGGGATCATTAAAGGGATGGACAAAGGTTAACCCCTTTTCCGCTTCCAGTTGACGGGCATAGGCATAGGCATCATCAAAGGTTTCGCCATAAAGGATAACTTCTCCGCCCCGTAATTTGACCGCATCAATTTTTACCTGGGGAGTCGTTGTGGGCATGACAATCAGCGATCGCGTCCCCAACTTAGAAGCACCGAGGGCAACTCCTTGGGCATGATTTCCTGCTGAAGCGGCGATCACCCCTTTTTTTAATAATTCTGGGGGTAATTGAGCCATTTTGTTGTAGGCTCCCCGTAATTTAAAGGAAAAGACCGACTGGAGATCTTCTCGTTTCAAAAAAACCCGATTATTAAGGCGGGCCGACAGGTTGGGGGCATAATCTAAGGGGGTTTCCTTGGCTACATCATAAACACGGGCTTTTAAAATACGTTCAAGATAATCGGAAGACATGATTTTTCGGTGATGCAAATAGCCGCTCAACCTTTATTTTAGCCGCGCCACACCTGTTCTAAAATCGTTGCGGGTTTAATATCAGCAATTTTAAAGCTCGGAGATTGGAGGCCAATAAATCGATCCTGATTAGGCGGGAGAGATTTACTGACTTGGGTGGGGCCAAACAGCGCAATGGTATAGGTTCCGACCGCGATCGACAGGTGCATGGGCGCGCTATCCGTACAGAGCATTAAGTTCGCCCCCGCAATCATCGCGGCAAGTTTTCCAATATCAGGGGATTGAATAATTTTAAGATTGGCATGATTTTCGCGCATTTCAGCGATCCATTCGGCATCATCTGGCCCTTGCAGTAAGACAATCGAGAGTTTGGGCTGTTTTTGTTGAATATCGTCAATAATGGTTTGCCATTGTTCAACGGGATAAATGCGGTCTAATCCTTCAATACGGGACTGTTTATTCAATCCATCATGAATGAGAATATAGCCATTTTCCTTTAAATCTAGGCGGTTTTGTTCAGCTTCTGCCCACTGAATATCTTCTTTCGGAACGACAACTTTTAGAGGGGGACAAGGCGTTTTGATGCCAAAGCCTTTGACTAAGTCATGGTAAAGAAAGGCTTCATATTGATCTAAGTTGAGGGGTATGGGATCGGATAAAAAGTAGGATTTGCCCGTTTGATAGCCAACTCGTTTGGGGATGCCATTCAACCACAGCAACAGCCCGATCGCCCAGTCTGTGCCTAAACTGAGGGCCGCATCATATTCGCGATCGCGGACAATACCCAGCAGATTCAGATAATCCGCCAATCCATTGCGGTCTTTGAAGTCAAATAAGAGAACTTCATGGACGTAGGGAGAAACCCGATAGGCTGATTTAGCGCGAGGCTCTACGATCACATCGATCGCCGCTTGTGGATATTGTTTTTTGAGGCTCTCTAGGGTGGGGAAAAAGAGGAGTTGATCGCCAATTCCCCCAGGAACAAGTGCTAAGATTCGCATCTTTCGGTATCCTTTTAATCGGTAATCGGTAGCTACGGGCTGATTTATTCACAAATTATCTGCTTAACTATAGCAAGTTTTGAGCTTTAGGGAAGCGAATCGCTCAAGATAAGTTTTGGTGGGGTTGATCCTCTGGTGTCATCTCACCTAACATCCCCTCATTTAATTTTCTACACAACCGACAAAGTTCTCACTTGCCTTTAAATTTCATAGAGTTCTAGGGGCAAACCATCGGGATCGGCGAAAAAAGTAAAGCGTTTATTGGTAAATTCATCTAATCGCACGGCTTCGACCTGGATTCCCTGGGCTTCGAGTTTTGCTTTGGCTTGATCAATATCTTCCACCGCAAAGGCTAGGTGACGCAGGCCGCACGCTTCGGGACGGGAAGGACGCGGGGGCGGATCGGGAAAAGAAAAAAGTTCAATTTGGGAGCCGTCGGGTAGAGCCAGATCCAATTTATAGGAATCGCGATCGCGTCGATAGTTCTCAGCGATTATTTTCAAGCCCAATATTTCCGTGTAAAACTGTTTTGAGCGATTATAGTCCGCACAGATAATGGCGGTATGGTGGATACGAAGGAGCATATTTTCAATAAGGGCGATCGCGTTTTCCCCAATTTATACTGCGAACGGCTTAGAAGTTAATTTTTTTTGAGAAAGAATACGAGAGCCTGAAGGGAGGCTTTGCGTGTCCTGTTTAAATCAGCAATCAAGATCAGGTAAAATGGTTTGTGAAAAGACTGACATCAAACAAATTTAAGCATAATTCAAATTGATTTTAGTGAAGAAGAAATCAAGCAGTTAAACTATGAGCGATATCATTACCCCATCCTCTAGTTCAGAAAAGACTGGAAGCGTTATACC
>JBEIFD010000676.1:0-2342 GCA_040382535.1 Merismopediaceae cyanobacterium | reverse complement strand
TAGATATTTCGAATTAAATTTCATTTGGATCTGGAATGCTTGGTTTTGAAGACTTTTAGACCTGTTTTAAAAAATTATAACTAATAACAAATAGAACTGATACTGATGCAATTAAAGCCTATTTTAAAAATAATCCTCCCATGTTAGCTCTCTATAAACTCTTTCCCGAAATGTTTTTAGAGCAAGTGAGAATGATGTCCTATTACTCTAATTTAGGATTGTTTTGGGAAGTGATGGCCCCCGTCTTTTTTGAAATGTCGGATATCTACGATGAAGGTGGTTTTAAAGGCGTTCCCGATGCCATGAATTTTTTGGTAAATGGCATCTTTGCGATCGCGGGTCGTCCTATTTATCATCATGTTTATATTGGTGATGAATGCTTTGAAATTATCCCCAAATCAAAGGGTTTTACCTGGCTCTATGAAGCCGCTTTGCCCTACGTGGAAGCAGTTTTTTACCGTACTTCTCCTTTCCGAGGAACCAAGTCCTATAATGCCCAGGCAAAACAAGTTCCCGAAGACCAAAAAGATTTCCATTACGGTATTTTATACGCTGATGTTTTTCCCGTTGGCACTGCGGGCATTCCTCCCACCCTATTAATGGATGATATGTACCATTTTCTACCCGATTATTTGGTGAAATATTATCAAGAACACTGTCGTGGTGAAGATGACGTTCTGATTCAATTAGGCATTACCTTTCAGCGATCGATGTATAACGTAACTTCCGCAGTAATTCAAGCATTACGCACCGCTCTTTTGTATCCCTTAGATGATCTTAATCCCCGACACTTAGAAAAAAATCGTCAATTTTTTGAAGCGCAAATGGATCGTTTTCTACGTCCAGAAGCCCGTTTAACTGATGTTCAAAGTTCAGATTACCGTTAACCTGTAGGGGCGCATTGAGTGCGCCCAAAATACGAATCAATCTAAAGGTCGCATTGCGTGCGCCCAAATAAACTAAATTAAGAGAAAAAATCATGCCTGATATTGTCAATATTGCTGTTAGTAACGAAGGATTTTCTACCCTAGTTACCGCCGTTAAAGCTGCCAACTTAGTCGAAACTTTAAAAAGCCCTGGCCCCTTTACCGTTTTCGCACCGACCGATGATGCGTTTGCCAAACTTCCCCCTGGAACCATCACCACGTTGGTACAAAATATTCCTCAATTAACGCGTATTTTGTGTTATCACGTTGTCCCAGGCAAGTTAATGAAAGCGGATTTAGAGAAATTATCATCTGTCAATTCTGTGGAAGGCTCCCCCATTTCTTTAGATTTTACCGAAGCTTTTGAAGTCAAAAATTCCACTGTTGTTGCGGCAGATATTGAAGCGGATAATGGGGTCATTCATGTTATTGATAACGTCATTTTAATGGGATGATTGATATTTATAGTACTTTATTATTAAATTCTATGCAGGCTAAGGGCATAATATATTATGTCTCTACAAAATTTTTTCTGTGATCACAACACAATTTATGGTGACTATTATTAGCATTTTTTTAATTGACTCAATAAAATAATAATAGAGTCGATCGCTTTTATCAAAACTGGGGAAGATTGTTCACTATTATTCACTAAAACACTAAACACTAAAGGTTCAAAATTGGGATTATCTAAATAACCCGAAAGGGCAGAAGATCCCGATAAAGTTCCTGTTTTACCCTGTAACTTACCTGCAACAGCCGTATCTTGAAAACGATTACTTAAGGTTCCTTTTTCAGCCGCGATCGCCAAAGATTTTTGGTAACTTTCTGCGTGAGGAGATTGGGCCATTGCGGTTAATAATTGAACAAAGATTTCAGGAGAAACTAGATTTTGTCGAGATAAACCCGAACCATCTTTGAGAACATAACTATTGGGGTCTAATCCCAGGGGTTGCAGAATATTTTTGAGATTATCCTTATAATCAGGCTTTTCTTGAATTAAATTTAATAAAGCTTCTGCATATAAATTATGACTTTGCTGATTGGTTTCCGTAATTAATTCTGGAATAGTCGGTGATGAAATTTCTAAGAGTAATTTATCTTGAGGATTAAAAGAAGAATTATTAACAATTTCGAGTTGATTAACTTGGATTCCTACTTCCGTTAAAACCTGTTGAAAGGATTCGGCAAAATAACGAGCAGGATCGAGAATCGCGATCGCCGTAACATCGGGTTCGGATAAAATACTTAATTCACCTTCTAAAACGAGGACAGATTTCCCTAGAATACCTTTAATTGATATGGCTTGGGAAGGATTACCCGCTACGGTGCGAGTTTGATTAATGACTTGCCATTGTTTCCCCGCGATCGCATCAGACCAGACAACTTTTAGCGGTTGCCCAATACGTTGAGGGG
>JBEIFD010000675.1:0-2347 GCA_040382535.1 Merismopediaceae cyanobacterium | reverse complement strand
GATTCGGTCGTTGCATAACTCGAAACGGGCCAACCGCAACACTGAGTCCGTCCACCGTAATAAATGGGATTTGCTCCCACTGCCCGAAAAACATTTTCCATTGACTCAGGCGCGATCGGATCATCAAAGGGAATGGATTTTTGCGCTCTTAATAAATAACATCCATAAAACGCCGCACAATTTAAGCCCGACAGCGATCGCGTTACCCGTTTTTGCAATGCTTCTAAACCATAATCTCCGACCAAAGCCCAGAGAATATGTTTAACCTCTGTCGAACCTTGATAGGGAGAGCAATTTTCTTTTTGTAAATAGCCGTTGACTTTTTCCAAATACTCAGGATCATTAATTTTTGCGTCCTTAAGGCGTTCATCCACATGGCCAATGACTCCCTGACAGGTACTACAGTGGGTCAAAAGCGGCAAATTTAAGGATTCTGCTAAGGCAATATTGCGGGCATTCACTGTGTCTTCCAATAACTGCGAATCTTCCTTAAAGGTTCCCGATCCACAACAGGAGGCTTTTTTAAGTTCAATCAGTTCAATACCGAGGGCTTGGGTCAGAGCGGCAGTGGATTGGGATAACTCGCGGCAGGCTCCCTGGGCAACACAACCAGGAAAATAGGCGTACTTAAGATTTTTGGTCATGAAAAAAGAGGGAAAGAGAACTTTTTCAAGCCTGACATAAGAATCGATTAATTTCTCAAAATGTTTAATTTTTTTCAGCTTTACTTTTAATATTTAAACAATCAACTAACGGGCTTGGGGTTTCCCTGATTGATTTTGGGAAAGCTGAATTAACATCTTTTCTACCTGCTGAATCGAAGCACGCGGAGACACACGAGGTAAAGGTTGTTCCTTATCTGCCAAACGCTGACAAATAACAGGGATTTCATACTGATAGAGATTAAACCAATCCTCACGAGTGGTGATATCTCGTACTTCAATTTCTAGAGCTAACGACTGCACCTGTTGCAACTTTTCATAAAGCCCCTCGCACAAATGGCATTCTGGCTTACTGTAAAAAATTAACTGCATTTTTTTGATCAATAATATGAGTGGTCGTCGTAAAAAGTCATGAAATTCTATTCAGGAAAACGAATAATATCGTCATCCCCTAAATATTCTCCATTTTGAACTTCGATCATGACCAAATCAATCACTCCAGGATTTTCAACACGATGGGGCGTATTCATCGGCACATAGGTAGATTCTTTTTGTTTCAGTAATTTTTCTACTCCATTACAAATAACCCTGGCTGTCCCTGACACCACAACCCAATGTTCACTACGGTGATAGTGCATTTGGGTACTCATGTGCTGACCAGGTTTGACCACAATCCGATTAATGCGGTGGCGTACCCCTTCTTCCAACATCGTGACCATTCCCCAAGGCGGAGTCCGAGTTTGGTGAGGATCGGTCTCTAAAAATTGTTCAGAATTGTTAGAAAGTTCGAGACGGGCTGAATCGTTCATGGCTATTTCTCCAAATAATGCTAATCATTCTATAACTTCTCTGCTTGATAGGTATAAAAATTTTGCATTACCCCGATAGTCTGAAAACCGTAACTGGGAACTGGTGCGGGTAGAGTGAGTTCCGTTTCATAAATACTAAAAATCAAAAAATTGTGTTGAGTCGTTGTCGCAGAAATAATAGTTTTGATTTGGGGCTGTCCACTATCCACTAGGGTTTTGCAGTAGCTTTGGACAAAACTCCCAAAATCCGTAGAAGCTTGGGTACAGACTCGATCCTTGAGATAAAAGGACAAGGCATCCGTCGCATACACTTCGTAGTCGTGTTTACTGGGATTGGTAATTATCATTAAAATCCCGCTACTGGCCACTATCAAGCCGCTTAGCGTCATTACAAACCGTAGGGCCTTGTCCATCACACCTCATCAACCAACCCGTTTAGATAAATGATAATGAATATGCTTAAGATTAATTCAAAATTGACCAGAATAACCGACTAAACCCACGAACAGCGTCCGAAGCAAATATTTTAAAAAATTTAACCGACACCGTTGAACTGATAACATTAGTTATGTTATAGTAAATTCTAGTTAATGGCGAGCGTAGCCAAGTGGTTAAGGCAGAGGTTTGTGGTACCTCCATTCGTGGGTTCGATCCCCATCGTTCGCCCTTTTATGATCTTTAATAGTTCTGATGTATAATCCGATCTTTCGAGGTTGTTGGTGAGAAAACTAAATTTTTGAAAAAATTAGAGATTCAGTCAGCCTGAGTTGTCAGTGGCCAAGCTATTTTATCTGAATAGGGACTTACGCAAATGACCATAATTGTTTAAACTATCCATAGAAAAAGTGCGCTTAGCGAGCAAAGTATCAGTCATGT
>JBEIFD010000674.1:0-2353 GCA_040382535.1 Merismopediaceae cyanobacterium | reverse complement strand
GGGACAAGACACGCATCTTGTGTCAATAAATTAAATCAATTATTAGGAAAAAAGCTACCAAGCGAAACCATTATTAGCGTGCAAAATCCCATTGTATTAACCAATAATTCTGAACCCCAACCTGATTTAGTTATATTAAAATATCGTCCAGATTTTTATGCTAATGAACATCCACATCCTGAAGATATCTTACTTTTAATTGAAGTTTCCGATAGTAGTATTGACTATGATAAAAACGTTAAAATTCCCCTTTATGCCGAAAATAAAATTAGTGAAGTTTGGTTAGTTAATCTCAATGATAATTCTGTAGAAATTCATCAAAAACCTTATCAGAATTATTATCAAATTATTCAAAAATTATCTTCTATAAATAATGCTATTTTAAGTAATTTTCCCACGATTGAAATTAAAATCAGTGAATTATTTTAGTGATTTTATCTTTGCTTAACGCGATCTCAGTTTGAATTTAGGATTAAAAGGCGATCGCTTTTAGTGAAGCTCAATTCAAAAATGTTAAAAATCAAGGTCTTGTTTTGTGAATCGATTCAAATTAGAGATAGGTTATTAAATCGGGATTTAAAATTATGTCATTTAATGCTTACAAAAATATCTCAGATGTTATTCAAGCGTTTCCCGTTCATTATCAGGAAATAGACTTTATTCAAGAGCTTCCCTTTTTGATCAATGTTGCTTTTCGCCAGCGATTAGAGTTCATTCTCACAGAAGGTGTTGTTTTTAATTCAAAATATGCTATCTGTGAAAATATTATTTCACCTACTCTCATTGAGGTTTGGCAAAGCTATACAGAACAATTGTTGGTGTGGAGTCATCAACCCTTAAACTACGATGAACAATTATCAGAAATTCCTGATTATATGCTTGCCAAACGCTCTGCCAAGCGAAAAATTGTGTTTCGGGAACCCTATCTAATTGTGGTTGAGGCGAAAAAGGATAACTGGCGTTGCTGATTTGAGATATGAATTTTCTTTTATTGAATTTTTAAAACCTAGACTCAAACTAACTTTTGGATATGTGTAAAGTTGGCACTCATAGCTTGATTCAGCAACGCCGAAAATCTTTACCGCCTGCTAGGTTAAAAAATGATCCTTTTATCGGGGGTAAGGGTTTAGCTTCGATAATTTCTTCGTCTTCAATCAATTGGGGAGCTTGGCGATCGCCTAAATAACCGCGAAACACCTCAGCGAGAGTGCCTGGACTCCCAATTCCTGCACACATCAACATTAAATTCAACCAGGAATTTTGAGTAACCGATAGTCCTGGCATTTTAAGCGTTAGTCCCCGATAAAGATTGAGTTTTGTATGAATTTCCGCCGTTGGATCAATCAATAAGCAATCTTCAGGAAATTGGGTATAGTCACAAAATTTTTGCCCCGAAGCGCGATCGCCGATCCCCACCGCACGAATCGCAATGTCGTGTTCTTGCAACCGCTTGGATTCTCGTTTTAGCCACCAGGCATATTCCAAACTATCAAAATCACCCAGTTGGGGCAGAATAATCACCAAAATACGGCTTTTTGATTCACAATTACTCAGGATCGGCAGAAAATCTCCATCGCTGACCCGTTGGCATTGCGTTTGTTGAATAATCGCGTAGTCACTCAAATTATGGCTCTCCTTATAAATTAAATAGGCTTGAAAAACGAAAATCAAACTACTGAACCCAAATTTTTAACTTCTTCAGAACTCATAGACCAACCTAACGCCCCCGCATTTTGGATCGCTTGTTTGGCGTTTTTTGCCCCTGGAATGGGGATAACATTTCCCTGACTAATCAACCAATTTAAGGAAACCTGGGCAGGGGTTTTCTCGTATTTTTCGGCAATTTTCTCAATCTCAGCCAATAGAGGAGCCAATTTTTTGAGACCCTGAGGACTGAAACGAGGATCAATACGACGTGCGCCTTGCAATTCGGTCACATTTTCGGGAGTATATTTCCCCGTGAGTAATCCCTGGGCGAGGGGACTATAAGCCAAAATCGTAACGCCGAGTTGGCGGGCTTTTTCCAAAATACCGTTACCCTCAATTTGTCGAGTCAGGAGGGAATAGGGGACTTGATTGGTGGCGAGGGGGATACCTTTGTCGGCTAAAACTTGATGGGCAACGGTCATTTGATCTGCACTATAATTACTCACGCATACGGCTTGTATTAGACCTTTTTTGACTTCTGCCGCCAAAACTTCCATAAAATCTTGGGTTTTCAGGAAAAACTCTAGGGGCCAATGGATTTGATAGAGACAAATTTCCGACATTTGCAACCGTTCTACGCTTGCAGTTAGGGCTTCGGCGATCGCGGATCGGTTCCATCGCCAAGGAACAGGAAAATATTTAGTCG
>JBEIFD010000673.1:0-2354 GCA_040382535.1 Merismopediaceae cyanobacterium | reverse complement strand
TTCGGGATACTGCGAGTTCCGTAGGCCAAAGCCGCGATCGCCTTCACACTGTCCAAACGATAGATTTCTTCGATCCCCACCTCCTGGGCCGCCACCAACAGATCGGGAGCAATTTTATAATCCCCATTGCCAGGCGTTACCATCACGATTTGGGGAACCTGGGCCACCCTAGCAGGAATCGCTTGCATTAATAAATTACTCAGACGAGATCCCCTACTGCCCGACACATAAAGCCCCGCCCGTTGCACAGGAAGATAGCGTTTTCCTTGCACGACCTCATCTTCGGCAAATTTTACCCAGGATTTGGGTAACTGTTGACGGTGAAAAGCATCCAGTTGACGACAGGCCACTTGAATCGCACTTAATAAATCCTTGGGAATTTGTTGATAGGCCACATCTAGTTCTGAGCCGCTTACCCGCAAACTCGGCGTTTTAAGGGGAGAGTCTGCCGATGGCAAGAGAGCCGCATCACCCTGGACACGAACATTTTCTAAAATATCGCGCACCGCAACTTCCCGCAGACGAAAATCTCGATCTGTTGACCGATGGTTAATCCGTCCTAATTCCGTGAGTGCCTCAGCTTGATCCGTAATGATTCGCAGCATGGAGTCAGTACCACCGTCGCTACTAACTATGGCGATTTTTCCGAGTAGTTGGAAAATTCATTCCTCTAGCTTATCGTAGATTTTTGGGGAAGGCTTGAAATAACTGTCTGGGGATCAATTTCTCGATTTGCAACGGCATGAGTGTTTAATCCTTGGGAATCAACGTCTTCGATTGGGCGATCGCCTTGGGGAAATTCTGTTTTAGGGGAGATTTTTCTAGGAATGCAATACTAAAAAAGCAACACTGGCTAAACTTGAGGCTGAAAAGAAAAGAGTTTTCCTGGGAAATGAACGAAAATTAATACTCAGTAAAGCTAAAAAATAAACATCCAGAAAAACCCGTGAATAGTCGAGATAATACTTGAGAATGAATAGGCTACTCATACTAAACATTCCTAAATAGATTAGCCCGCATATCAATATTGGACGATTCGGTGAACGGAGGGGATAGGAAAGCCCAAAAATCAAAGCAAAAGCGAGAATTAATAATATAAATAAATAGGCTTCAAAAATGGTTTTAGGAGTAAATTTTTCGCTAAACATGAATAGAAATTTTTGAATAATTCCGAAAGCTAATGATCCAAAATTTCCTGTCCCTGGCGCACCATTTAATCCTAATAAAATGACATAAATATTCCAAGCTAAAGGAGGAATAATTGCCATTCCTAGATATTTAAAATAGTGATCTTTTTTTTGCCACATAGCGGAAACAATCAAGGCCATCCAAAAAAGCATTAGGGTTTCTCTCGTTAGGCAACCTAAAGAGACCATTAGACTCATATAAATCGGTTTATTTCTTTGGTAGAAATAGAAGGCAGAAACTAAAAATAAACCTGCTAATAAATCCGATGTTGAGAGGGATAGAACAATCCAAACCCCAGGAATTGTCAAGACAAATAATGCTTGATTAATATTTGCTGAGTAAGATTTAAAATATAAACCTGTTACCCAAATAATTAATACAATCGCGATCGCGTTAATCGCAACCATGACATAGGGAATAATCTGGGGATTCCCGAATCCTAAAAAATAACTTAACAAAGGATAGAGAATACGACGGTAACGATAGGCGGGATGATCGAGACTTTCTAGGGTATCTAAATCTTGCAAAAAAGGATCTAGAGCTAAACTCAAAAATTGTTGTCCATCGTAACCTAATTCATCTTGAAAAATAAAGGTCTGGTCTGGGATTAAAAAGGGAGAGAGGGGTAAAACTGAGCCAATCCTAAAAAAGCCTGTGATATTTCCTGAAAATTTAAAATAATAAAAATAAATTACTACACCAATAACAGCGATCGCTCCAATCAAAAGGTTTGAGATTTCTGGATTTTTTTCGAGAAAAAGTTTATTAATTTGAGCAGTTTTAGTCAGATTTTTCAACATAAGAGATTTTTTCCATTAGTTATGATCATCGGAAATATTAGGGTAGAGGCTTGGTCTCCAAGTCTTGCATTTTCTGGATTTGGCTTTTGGGCGCAAGCCTTGCGCCCCTACGATTCCCTAAAAACCTTATGTAGGGGCGAATTGCGTTCGCCCTTGAACTGTATAAGATAAATCTATCACCCCAATTCCCAGAGAACCAATTTAATGATGATTAACCAATGATCTCGGACTTCTACGGCAAATTTATTAGGAAAAGTGCTAGTCCGACTGCGATTAGGGGCTGAGATTAGCTGAATGATTTCTTCAATTTGTTCATAATTAGGGGAAGTGTTTAAATTATGCCTTAAAAAATGCCGAATAATTCGC
>JBEIFD010000672.1:0-2357 GCA_040382535.1 Merismopediaceae cyanobacterium | reverse complement strand
TAATCGTCACCAACTGGCGGCCCTTGCCTGGGGATTTCGTCAAGAATGGGCGGATACAGAAAATCATTTGGGTATTGATCTCGAACCTCAGCCCCATTTTGTCAGTTGTCCCAAGGATGCTGTTGAAAAACTCAATCAACGGGTGGACGATAAACTTCAGGAAATTTTGGGAATTTTAGACGGTTATGATCCTGAAATTGAAGTGGCTATTATGGCGATCGCCAAAGGACAAATTAAACTGATTTATTTTCAACCCGATCCGTCGCCATCGGAGTGTTTTGAGAATTTGGGGTCTGATCTGGATTCCCTGATTTTGGATCTGGAAACTAAACTCCAAAAAAGCGTGAGTTTGGTTTGAGAATATTTTATTGGGCGTAAGCCTTACGCCCCTACAGAATTTTCTTGTTTAAATTGAGATTAAATCCTGTTAAACTCCAAAAAGTATTAATCAACAATGGATAATGTCAGACGTTAAAACTCAACTCATTAAAGACTTAGCCCCAATGGACTGGGAAACCCTGATTCCCCACGCGAAACGAGATGCGGTGATTGTGGTGGATGGAGCCTTGGATCTCGTCGAGGTCGGGGTCGCGATCGCAGAAGATAATGCGGCTGTCGTCCAAAACTGGCTGAGTGAATTATTACTGCACAAGCCTTCCCAAGAAGAACTCAATCACTGGAACGCCGAACCCGAAAAACAATTTAATACCTTGATCGTCCAACCCTTTGTCCTAGTTACCGCGATCGCCGATTAAACTTAGATATATCATCAATGGCAATGATGTCGTTCAGTCTGCAAAGGAGAATAAGCCATGACCGTCTCAACAGAAACGGAACTCAGGGAATTGATCACAGCAGGCTTTACTGATCTCAAAATTGGGCAGGCTCGCATTGAAGAAAAGATCAATGGCATCGATAAACGGCTGGAGTTAATAAAAAATCGAGTAAATAACCAAACTAGCTGGTTCATTGGCAGTTTTGTTGCTCTAGTCGGTGGCTTATTGGGAATTTTGAGTAAATTTGTTTTTTTTCCCAATCCCTAAATCCGCGCATGGCATCCTAACAAAACGGTTGAAAGTCTTTTCAAAGTAGATAGGGTAAGGCTTTGAGGTCATAAAAATCTATGATTATAGACGTTTAGCCCAGGAGTGCGACAACCTAGCGTGTTACAATGGGCAGTGGTTGGCAGATCGGTAGAAAGATGGGTTTGTAGGTCTAAATAGATTCTATCAAGCTTTCTTCAAGCTTCTCCCCGAAATATTGCCTGGGTATTCCCACCTAAACGTAGGGATTTTTATTGTCTTAATGAGGAAAATGTAGTGGCTAAACGTCGTAATTTAAAGAAAGAAAAAGCAGAACGGAATAGAGCCTATGCTCGTCAATTTCGGTCTGCCGCAACTCGCACCACTGGGAAGAAGTTTGGTAGCAAAAGAAGAACAAGCGCGTAAATTTTCATTGTCTCTTACGTTAGTTAGCGGAAATGAAACTATCTAGGTTAAATAGGTTTACGTCAATTTTTAGCGAGTCTAAAAGGATTGAGGGTTGGTTTTTCCTGCCCTCTTCTTGTTTTTATGGCTAGGCATCAAAAATATCACAAAAAAAAGAGCCGAAGGTTCCTTTCTGTCTGGGTTTAACTATTCTGCTTTCTCACACTTCTCAATAAACAAAAAAAGCGATCGCCTCTTACTCATTCAGAAAAATGCGATCACTATTAAAATCAAAGCTTAAATATTGTTTCGTTTTTTATTGAATCTTGCGACAAATCCCAAAGCAGCAAAAGAACCCAAAATAGTCATTGGTTCAGGAACAGCAGATGATCGAATTTGAACATTGTCCACTAATAGGGCCGAATTCACGGTGGTATCTCCCCGATCTACAATGCCGAAACCCAAGGTATAGATTCCATCAGATGAAATTGTATAGGAAAAAGATTGGTATTCCGTTTCTTTAGCTAGGATAGAAAAAGAAGCTATATTAGGAATATTTGTATTTTCCGTTAGGTTATTATTAAGGGTAAAAAAAGCAAGATCGTCATAAGTGGGGTCGGGATCTTGGTCTGTCAAAAAATTCCAAGAAAAGCTCAGGGTATCCCCTGCATTAGCTATAACAATTTGTTTGATAGCTGAACCTTCTGTTGCTTCTTGATTGGTTAAGGTTCCCGTTGAAAGTCCGAGAAAGGTTTCAATTTCTACAGCATTTGTTACAGGTATATCTTGAAGGGTTTGTAAGGCGGCTTGTTTGTTTCCATCGGTTGGATCTACACCAAAGCTTGAGTCTTCAATGCTCGTTTGACCAGTAGTTGTCCAGTTATCAAAATTTCCTGTTTCAAAACTACCGTTAAGGGTGACAGCATGGAC
>JBEIFD010000671.1:0-2359 GCA_040382535.1 Merismopediaceae cyanobacterium | reverse complement strand
GTCTAACTTTACTTCTTCGCAAACGAGTCCCAGCCCCTATTTTATGCTTAATTGCAACCAGCATTTATCGGTAATATTAATTTGACAGAAAAGATTAGGCTTGATGACTGGATTCACCTCTAAGTTGTATTTCCTGAGTGGATTTATCAAAAAATCGTAAATGTGTCTCAAGGTACATTTAATTTTATCTAAAAAAATTATGATCATCCCGTCTAAAGTATATTTTTTAGGAAATCAGAGAATCAAAATGCTACGCAAAATCTTCAATATTGTTCTGGTTACAATGGTCGCTTGGATGTGCTTAATTGCTTCTCCTATGGCCTTTGCTGCGGGAAATCAAAGTTATTCCCAAGAAAGTACCTATAAACAGGATGACCAAAATTCCCAAGCAAGCTATCAAAAAAGCTATAAGGGACAAGAGGAAAAAAAGACTGATTATAATAGCTCTAGTGGCGAACAAGATAAGTCTTCTTATCAGAAAGAACAGTCTTATCAGTCTGATAAAAAGAAATAGTTTTTTTGTTTGAAATAATTTAGGTCGGGATTATTAATTACTTGAAGAAATTTTCTTAAGGGTTATCCCGACTTTTTTTATGATTGCAATTTTTTTATGATTGCGATCGCCATTAAATTTTCTAATAATTAAACAATTATTCGTTTTTGTCCTGATCATTTTTAGGATTTTGTTCGTCGGGTAAATCAATAAAAACCCTATTCCCCTGCTCCAGTCCTGAGAGAATTTGAGTCTTATTATCCACTACTACCCCAATAGCCACTGGTTGAAATTTGGGTTGATTATCGACTCCAGGAACCATGACTCCCGTTTTTCCCGCAAGGCTGACAATGGAAACCGTCGGTACGGTCAAAGCATCCGTTAACTGTTCACCCACAAAAGTGACATCAACATTCATTTTTGAGCGTAATTCCTCTTTCCCTGTCATAAGACCAACGGTTACCTCAAATGACGTTACATTATTTTCTACAATAGCTTCTGGTGCAATGCGAATCACCTTTCCTGCGAATTTTGCATTAGCATAGGCATCTGCGATGATTTGGGCAGGCTGGCCGATTTTGAGGGTGGGAATATCCACTTCGGGAACTTTAGCGACCACTTCCAAACCCCTAGCCAGGGACAGAATCGAGGTAGAAGTGGCAGAAGCCGTACTGGAAGCAGAAGTGGTTGGTGTCACAAAAGAGCCTGGCGTAGCGAATTTTTGGGTGATGGTGCCTGGAAAAGGAGCGGTAATGATGGTGTCTTGGTATTGAATTTTCACCCTTTCTAAATCAGCTTGGGCGGCGGCGGCCACGGCTTTTAAGGAATTAAGGGAAGATTTAGCCGTAAATTGACGTTGCTCTAGGGCCGCAACTTTCCCTTCTAAAGCACGATAGGATTCTTCGATCGCGGATTTTAATTGTTCGATTTGTTGTTGAATTTGGCCAATTTCAGGGGAGGCAGTTTCCTGGGTTTGATCTAATTTTCCGAGGGATTCAATCAAGTTGGCCTTGGCATTGAGATAATCATTAGAAACTTCATCAAAACGATCCTGAGAAATCACGCCTTCTTCAATTAAATCCTGATTGCGTTTTACTCGATTTTCAGCCAGCTTGAGTTTAGATTCGGCCGCTTTTAACTGGGCCCTGACTTGATCAATATTACGAGGAATACGAGCTTGGGCTTCTTGAAGACGATCTTGGGCGATCGCCAATTGGGAACGAGCTTGGGCGATTCGGCTCTGGGCTTGATTAACTTCTGACTCTAATTGTCTAATTTCGGTCGGGATTTGCGCTTGTAACTCTCGATAGCGGGCGATCGTTTCATCAAAACGCGCTTGGGCCTGCATACCTTCTGCATAGATATCCCGATTATCCATCACGGCCAAGCGTTGCCCCCGAACTACCACATCCCCCTGCTCTACAAATAACTGTAAAAGACGACCAGGGGTTTTGGGGCTAATATTCACGGTTTGAACAGGCTGAACAGTTCCGCTTGATTTAATTTCTACCTTAAGATTTTCACTGACGGCGGGGACAGTTAATTTCTCCAGATCAATCGATGAATTAGAATTAGTCACCAAGCGATAGGTCATGCCGCCGACTACTAGAACCCCGACTCCTAATATTGTCAACCAAAAAGGAAGTGGGTTTTTCATTTTACCTAGCAGGGGAATGTGCATAGACGTTGACCAGGAAATCGAACAATTGTTTCATTTATAGTAACGTTAAGATGAAAACCTGTGACAAAAACTTCCTAAAATATTATGACCCTTTTTACCCTGCGATCGCTAAAAAAAGACTTTGGCATCAAAGAAATCCTCAAAGATGCCAACTTTAGCCTAGAAGAAGGCGATAAGGTCGGATT
>JBEIFD010000670.1:0-2361 GCA_040382535.1 Merismopediaceae cyanobacterium | reverse complement strand
GCCGCCTGTGTTAAATTATTGACCTTCGTTAAAATTTGATCGGCTCCTTTAAATTTAATATTTAAAGCCATCAAACGATTCAAATAATCTATTTTTGAGTTCAAATCTTCAGAAAAAATATAGGGTTGATCTCGCACAGTTGCCCAGATATTAGGTTTAAGTAATTGAGGTAAATCAGCCGCACATTTTTGAAAAGAAAGTAAATAGGCTTGGAGAGAATCTTGCGCAGTAATAGAACAATATAACTGATTAAGTAACATCGGTTGATTTTTGGGGCCACCAAAACAAGGATCGCCGCCTTCTCCATTCAAAATTACTTCTACGGATTCTTTGGCGAGATTTCCGAGTAACAAATTGGGAACCGTTAAAGGATCACCAATGGGATCATCTAACCAGCCCATTGTTTCAGGTAATCTTTCCCACATTTGACAGAAAGTTATTTCTAAAATATGATGACTGGTATTAAATTTTTCTGCTACTAAACTAGAAAACTCTAACTCATTCGGACAGTCTTTTCCAAAGTGAATTGAATAGGTATGAATCGGTGCATTATGAAATTGAGAAGCCAACGCAACCACGCTACTAGAATCCAAACCTCCTGACAGAAAAACACCGATAGGTTCTTTATTCGGCAAACAATCTTGAACAACTTCATCTAAGAGCGATCGCAGTTTTTGACCATGCCATTGCAAAGAATTTTCTGTTTTATAACTGGTCTGTAATTGCCCATAGAAATTAATTTTTTCGTCTGGAAAAGTCATCATGGTTGCAGGTCGCAATTCTCGTACATCCCGCCATAAAGTCCGCGCTCCAGGCACAAAGGAACAACAGAGATAATCCCTCAGTGCGATGATATCTAATTCTTGGGAATGAAAGGGATTTAATGTCCGCAGATTAGGAGCAATCCAACGAGTCTTTCCCGTATTTGTGTAATAAAGCGTTTTTCCGCCAACGCGATCGCGTCCTAAATATAAAATTTGTGTTTCTCTGTCCCAAACGACCAATCCAAAGATTCCGACTAATTTACTAAACGTTTCTATTTTACTAAACGTTTCTATTCCCCAATATTCCCAAGCTTTGGCGATTAATTGTAGATCAGATAATAAATGATGATCTTGAGCGAATGGAGATAAATTTTGGCGATCGCTCAACCAAACATTTCCTACTATCAAAAAACGTTCGGAAGGACTAATTGCAAAAAAATTATCAGCATCAAAAATAGCAATTTTTTCATCTTGCCAAGTCGCTTCAGGCACAACAGAAACGTCACCCCAAACCAAATACCAAGTTTGCGGAGTAGTTATTTGAAAAGGATTATTTCTGAATACCCCAAACATGATTCAGAATCTTTATAAAAACTCACGAACATCCGCAACTTCTCCTTTAATCGCGGCAGTTACAACCATTGCAGGACTCATTAAAAGTGTGCGACCTGTGGAAGAACCTTGACGACCTTTAAAATTACGATTAGATGAAGATGCACTAATCTGCTCCCCTTGTAATTTGTCGGGATTCATGGCTAAACACATCGAACAACCCGCTTCTCGCCATTCAAAACCCGCCGCTTCAAAGATTTTATCTAATCCTTCCGCTTCGGCCTCTTTTTTAACTCGTTCTGACCCTGGCACGATAAAGGCAGTCACCCCTTCCGCAACTTGCTTTCCTGCGGCAAATTTGGCGGCTTCTCGGAGATCACTAATTCGTCCATTGGTGCAACTGCCCACAAAACAAACATCTACCTTGGTTCCTTTGATCGGCTGACCTGGCGCAAGTTTCATATATTGATAGGCTTCCTCGGCGATCGCGCGATCGCTTTCCTCCAGACTTTCGGGAACGGGAAGAACTTCACTGATTCCCATGCCTTGACCAGGAGTAATACCCCAGGTAACCGTCGGTTCAATTTCTTTGGCATCAAAAACGACGATATCATCGTATTCCGCATCGGCATCACTAGCCATACTGCGCCACCAGGCAACCGCTTTTTCCCAATCTTCTCCTTTGGGGCTAAAATCCAATCCCTTCAAGTAATCAAAAGTAACCTCATCGGGGTTGATATAACCGCACCGTGCGCCGCCTTCGATCGCCATATTACAAACGGTCATCCGTTCTTCCATTGACATCGCCGCAAAGGTTGAACCCGCGTATTCATAGGCATAGCCCACGCCCCCTTTTACGCCCAATTTGCGAATGAGATGTAACACCACGTCTTTGGCATAGACTCCTGGCGCAAGGGTTCCATTGACTTCAATTTTTCTGACTTTTAATTTCGCTAAAGCCAAGCTTTGGGAAGCTAACACGTCCCGCACTTGAGATGTGCCAATGCCAAAGGCGATCGCGCCAAAGGCTCCATGCGTAGAGGTG
>JBEIFD010000669.1:0-2362 GCA_040382535.1 Merismopediaceae cyanobacterium | reverse complement strand
CTTATTTTGTCTTTGATCACTGGCAACACCTTCTTGATTTTATGCTTGAGTAATTTGACCCTCTGCTCCCCGCTAATTCCTCCTGATTTTTCAAATTTAGAATTGCTGATAATGAATTTTCAAAATAATTTATCCTACCAAACAGGATCGGAATAAATCGTAATGGTTACCGAGTCTATTCCCGAAGGAATGCCACTAATACAGGCACAAATGGGATTATCTTCTTCTATTTCCACTTCACAGGCATGACAAGACCCCATCAAACAACCTGTTGGAATCAATAAACCCGCTCGTTCTGCCACGTCCAAAATCAACTCGCCAGGTTCAGCTTGAATAGTAATTTCATCAGGTAAAAAAAGAACATTAATACTCATTTTTTGTCCTCATTTATTATTGCTAAAATACGGGTTAAATCAACGTATTGATCAACGAGATCAGCTAGGATATCAAACATCGCTTCTCGTTGTTCTTGATAATTGGGGATTCCTGTGGGTAATGTTGCTAGTCCTCGACGTTTACGGAGGAAATTTAACCAGGATCTGCGCCAAGGGCCATTATCAAAAATACCATGCAAATAAGCTCCCCAAATAGATAGATTTTTTTTGACCATTCCTAAATCTGGATCTTCAAAAATTGCTTGAAAATTTCCTGGCGTAAAGTTTAAAAGTTCGCTTATTCCTTGATGAATTTCGTATCCGATAACGGGTAAGCCGATCTGGGGAAAACAAGAGATTGATTGACGTTGTTGAGTGATTTTTTGGGAAGTTATAATTGTTTTTATCGGTAAAAAATTTAAGCCCCGATAACTATCTTCTGTCCCTTCATAATGATCGGGATCATTAACGACTTTTCCTAACATTTGGTAGCCACCACAAATCCCAAAAATAACTCCTCCTGCCTTAGCATATTTTTTTAATTGTTCTCCCATACCACTTTGCTGAAGCTCGATTAAATCAGCAATCGTTGTTTTACTACCAGGAATAATAACCGCATCAGGATAACCTAATGGATCTTCCAATTTTACATATTTTAAAGTTACATTCGGTTCGGCTTCTAGGGGGTCAAAATCATTAAAATTCGCGATACGGGGTAGGCGCAAAACGGCGATCGTTAAATCCGTTTGATTTGATGAAGTGCGACGGTCTAATAAACTCAAGGAATCCTCGGCAGGAAATAGTAACTCTGACCAAGGAATGACTCCTAGTACGGGAATCCCTGTGTAATTTTCTAGCCATTCAATACCCGAATCAAGGAGGGATCGCTGTCCCCGAAATTTATTAATCACAATGCCCTTAATTAACGCCCGTTCCTCTGGTTCCAATAACGCCAACGTTCCGACTACATGGGCAAACGCACCGCCGCGATCGATATCTACCACTAAAATTGTCGCCGCATTGAGATATTTCGCCACTCGCATATTGGTCAAATCTCGATGTTTGAGATTAATTTCGGCGGGACTGCCTGCTCCTTCACAAACAACAATATTGAAATCCTGTTCTAAACGTTTTAAAGATTCGGCGATCGCCTGCCAACCCCGTTCAAAATATTTTTCATAATATTCAGCCGCACCCGTCACCCCGATCGCTTCACCATTCATAATGACCTGGGAAGTCATATTACCCTGGGGTTTAAGCAAAACAGGATTCATTTCCACCCTGGGAGTAGTTCCCGCAGACCAGGCCTGCACCGCCTGAGCATGACCAATTTCTCCTCCTTGAGCAGTGACATAGGCATTGAGAGCCATATTTTGCCCTTTAAAAGGAGTTACTTGCCAACCTTTACGCTTGAGAATACGACAAATTGCCGTCGTCAGAAAGGATTTCCCCGCGTGGGAAGTCGTCCCTACCACCATCACTGCTTTCATAAGGTTTTTCCCATCCATTCAACGAATTAAACACGATCAATAGCTCAAATAAATCTAAAAGAACCAAGGAAACCAACGCTGAAATCGATTGATCAGCCGTTGTCCTAAAGTGATTTTTTTCCAAGTTGGGCCTTGCTTTTCCCATTCTTCCACTAAATATTTGCCCAAAGGAGTTAACCGAAAACTATCGGTAATACCCTGTCCATCTACTTCGCGGCGGAGTAGTCCCACCTGAATTAGCCAAGTCAACTCCACTTCGACTCGTCTTTCAGACAGAAATTTTTCTATGTAACCCTCTATGAGTCCACTTTGGTTCGCAATCAAGGGCAATGGCACACTCCCCAAACGCATCGCAACAAATAGAATTAAGCAGAAAGGAGAATCCTTGAGCGCAAACTCTGCTCGCCGCAGGGTTTTAATAGGATAGTCAATTTTGGAGAATTGCTGAGATAAAACAGTTGTTTTCATAAAATACTCGATTAAGTTCCTCTTGCTATT
>JBEIFD010000668.1:0-2365 GCA_040382535.1 Merismopediaceae cyanobacterium | reverse complement strand
TTTGCAAAGCTTGAATGGCGATATTTAGTCCCTTATAATAAACCAGTCTCCCAACGGACAACCAAATTGTTTCACCATATCTTTCTTTTAAGGATTGGCTGAATTCGATAGCATTTTTGCTAGGTTTTTTATATTTACAAATATCTAAAATTGAGGGGGCGTAATTTAATTTTTTACTAAAAGCTCTCAGGAATTTTGATCCCTCAATATAGTTAGATGAAGTTGCGAGCGTCAGCGAACTTTTTTGATAAATATAATACTCCAGAGGACGCACCGCAAACTTTAAAATTTTTTGTTTAATAATGTCACTATGGTGGGTAATAACGAGGGGAATATCTTTCTTCACGCTCAATAAAAAAGATAGCGCAAAAAGCATGGTTGGATTAGGAGTATGAAGGTGAAGTATTGTGTTTGGTTCTTTGATTAAATTATGTATTTCGTTGATTAATCCTCGACAAAAATCAAAACGCATTAATGAAAAAAGACGACCAACCCTGGTAACTTTTACGTCTATATCTAATTCATGGATAGTGTGAGTTGTCACCGTTAAAGGTTCTTTATTATTTCCAAACGTATTCACACAGAGGACATGAACATCTGCTCCAAGAAAAGATTGAGTTTGAGCCAGGGTTTGAACATAACTTTCTATCCCCCCTCTATCAGGTGGATAGTACTTAGAGAGATGAACAATTCGATAATCCTTAAATTTCGAGGAGGAGTCTTGATGTAATTCACTATTTTTGATGGGGGGGGTAATCATTTAATCTCCACCTGGGAATTTGGTAATTAACAATACATCCAATAAAAAAATTTTGTTTCCAATACTTGTTTTTATTATTAGATGGACAATGACTTAGGGAAAAGCTAAAAAATTTGCAAATAAAAACGGATTTTATCCTGTTGACTACAGATTGTGACAAATTTAGGGAGACTCGTCAAGATTGGCAAACTTTTTTGAGGGTTTCAACAAAAGTCGGATAGGAAATGGCCGCTGCTTCTGCTCGATGGATCGCGGTTTCTCCTTTGGCTGGGAGGGCCGCGATCGCCAGACTCATGGCAATTCGATGATCGGTGTCACTATCGACTTCGGCTCCTGTTAAAGAAAATCCGCCTTGAATTTCGAGTCCATCGGCAAATTCAGTGATCTTTGCTCCCATTTTCCCCAATTCCTTAGCCATGACCGCTAGGCGATCGCTTTCCTTGACTCTGAGTTCTGCCGCATCTTCAATACGAGTAGTTCCCTCCGCAAAGGCCGCCGCCACCGCCAGAATGGGAATTTCATCAATCAATCGCGGAATAATATCTCCCTTGATCGTACAGGCCTTGAGTTTACTGGATTTGACCCGTAAATCGGCTACAGGTTCCCCCGTCACCAAGCGCGAATTTTCTAGGGTAATATCGGCTCCCATTTGCGCTAATGCTTCTAAAATGCCCGTCCGAGTGGGATTAACGCCTACATTTTCAATGAGCAAATTTGAATCTGGCACAATGGAGGCGGCTACTAGCCAAAAAGCGGCGGAACTGATATCCCCAGGGACAATGACGGTCTGTCCTTCTAATTTTGCTCCTCCAAAAATTGTGACACTGTGAGTCTCTGGTTCAATGGTTAATTTGGCTCCAAAGGCTTGCAACATTCGTTCACTATGGTCACGGGAAAGGGCGGGTTCCGTTATTATTGTTTGACCGTCCGTCATTAAGCCCGCAAGTAAAATGCAGGATTTAACCTGGGCAGAGGCGATGGGAGACTGATAATGAATGGGTTTGAGGGATTGTCCCTGAATGGCTAAGGGAGCGAGAGTGTTTTGCTGTCTTCCCCAGATTTGCGCCCTCATTTGTTGTAAAGGTTTAATCACACGGGACATGGGCCGCGATCGCAGGGAATGGTCTCCTGTTACGGTGAAAAATTTTCCTGCTTGGGAGGCCAAAAGTCCCAACATTAACCGCATGGTCGTCCCCGAATTGCCCGCATTGAGAACATCCGTCGGTTCTTGAAGTTTACCGAGGCCAATCCCCTGAATCATCACTCTTTCACTATTTAAGGTTGAAATCTTGGCTCCCATTGCCTGAAAACAACTGGCAGTACTGCGGGGATCTTCTCCCAGCAATAACCCCTCAACCACTGTCTCCCCTTCCGCGATCGCTCCCAACATTAAAGCACGGTGAGAAATGGATTTATCCCCTGGAATACGAATGGTTCCCCGTAGAGATAATCCCGTTGGAGGAGGAGCGATCGTCAAAACATGGTGAGCAGATTCTTGAGCCAGCACGACAATCGGAGCAGATACCATAAAAAATTTAATAATTTTAATATAACTTCATAAAATACCATAAAAACAGGCTGATGTTTTGTCAAATTCATCAAAAT
>JBEIFD010000667.1:0-2365 GCA_040382535.1 Merismopediaceae cyanobacterium | reverse complement strand
GGGTTGGCCCTCGCCGCGGATTACCGTCGGTGGCCTGAATTACGTGCGGATGGTCACCAACCCGCGCGATCCAGCAGGATCTAGAAGGATTGGGGGGAAAATATCACACGGTCATTTGTTTAGATGTTTTGATCCACTATCCCAATGAGGAAGCGGTAACAATGATCAGTCATCTGGCTTCTTTAGCGGAATCTCGTTTAATTCTGAGTTTCGCGCCAAAAACGCTATATTTGACGATATTAAAGAAAATTGGCAGTTTATTCCCTGGCCCTAGTAAAACCACCCGTGCCTACCAACACAAAGAAGAAGATATCATTCAAATTCTGCAAAATAATGGTTTTAGCGTGCAACGCCAAGCCATGACCAGCACGAGTTTTTATTATTCTCGTATTTTGGAAGCGACCCGCAACTAAGGACATTTCTCAATACGATTATCCCCCTAGCCCTCTCAATTTCCCCATTCTGGGGGACTGACTTTGAATGCCTATTACTCCCCAACAATTAATCGATTGGAAACAGCAACACCGTACCATTGTTGTTCTGACGGCCTGGGATTACGCGATCGCCAATCTAATTGATGAAGCGGGGGTTGATGTTATCTTAGTAGGGGATTCTTTGGCAATGGTCGCTTTGGGCCACAGCACGACCTTACCGATTACGCTCGATGAAATGATTCATCATACGAAAGCTGTTTGTCGAGGAGTGGATAAAGCGTTAGTGGTGGCTGATTTACCGTTTCTCAGTTATCAGGAAAGTATTGCCCAGGCAATTCATTCCGCAGGGAGAATGCTGAAAGAAACGGGAGTTCAGGCGGTCAAACTAGAGGGTGGCCATCCCCGCATGGTGGAAACCGTCGCCCGTTTAGTGGAAATCGGTATTCCCGTTCTGGGTCATGTGGGTCTAACGCCGCAATCGGTGCATCAATTAGGCTACCGTCAACAGGGAAAAACCGCCGATACCGCAGAACGAATCTTCCAAGAGGCGATCGCCTTAACGGAAGCAGGGATCTTTACCTTGGTATTGGAACATATTCCCGCAGATTTAGCGGCGAAGATTACTCAGCGTTTACCCATTCCGACCATTGGAATTGGAGCGGGATTGGGGTGCGATGGTCAGGTATTGGTAACGGCGGATCTATTGGGATTATCGAAAAAAACGCCACCCTTTGCCAAAACCTACTTAAACTTGCGCTCAGAGATTAATGGAGCAATTGAGCAATTTTCAGCAGATGTTCGAGAAAAACGCTTTCCCGAAAACAAAATTTGAGTAGATTAGCAATGATTAGCCCAAAAATAGCTAAAAAAGTTTGATAAACCCAAAATATCTGAGACTATTCCAAAATCAGATGGAGGATAGAAAGATCCTATCGGAGCGAAAGACTATAAACGCGCTCAACGACGAGGGGAATGGCGACTAGGGTTAATTTAAGAGACCAGGGCGCACAGACAAGAGTTAAGAAAATGGCAAAAACCGCAGTACAAGCGAGGGCGACTTTTAGGACTTCCTCTTGCACACTTAGGCTAAAGAAGGCAGAAACAGACGCGATCGCAAGGGAGACGAAGGAGAGTAGGAACATTTGGGCAACCAGTCCTGATATTCAAGGTGAGATGAAGAGTAAAGAGATTTAGTCTTAGGTTCTGGGCTAAATTCTGTTAAGAAAAAGACAATTATTTCTTTAACACTTGTTAATCTATCATAATTTTTATATCTTATGAATCTTTTTTTGATCTTTTTAGTCAGGGTTTGCTCATAGATGGCGTTGATTTTTTATTAAAATAGATGGAAACGATCGCCGATAAATTAATGGTTAGTCGGGAATAATTATCTATTGTCAATTGTTCCTTAAAAATGCGATCGCTCTTGAAAACAGGATCGGAAACTGCGATCACTGGGAGAAAGCGCGGTTGACCAGTATCAATAATGACACTACAATTGAGATAAATTTTCTATGACTTCTATCTTGAAACTCGTCGCCCAGTTCCAACAGAACGCCCAAAATGTACGTTTTGCAGACCTAGTTAAAGTTTGTAATCATTACTTTGGTGAACCCAGACAACAAGGAAGTAGTCACTGTGTTTATCAAACGCCCTGGGCTGGCGATCCTCGCGTTAATATCCAAAATAAAAACGGCAAAGCGAAACCCTATCAAGTCAAGCAAATTTTATCTGCGATAGAAAAATTAGAGGCACAGAGCAATGATTAATCCCGATCACTACGTTTATAAGGTTATTTGGTCAGTCGAAGACCAAGAATATGTGGGACTGTGTGCTGAATATCCCAGTTTGTCCTATCTCCATGAGGATCGGTTACAAGCTCTTGAAGGTATTACTGAGTTAGTGCGCTCTGTCGTGGAAGATATGGAGGC
>JBEIFD010000666.1:0-2368 GCA_040382535.1 Merismopediaceae cyanobacterium | reverse complement strand
GTTATGGCCTTTGGAGGCTCAAAGCCCATGCACGTCGTTGGAAAACTGGGGGTTGAAATTGGAAACAACTCTCTGAAGTCACCATTTTTCGCCTCCTGTGGCATCTAGGTTCGTTTTGTGGACTTTTTCAGCAGACCCTAATTATTTTTTCGTTTTCTCTAAGCTTTGCACTATAATCCTTTGCGGATTTACTCAGACGATACCAGTGCCAATTATTTACAGGTAGGAGTTTTTTGTTATCTGAGGTTAATTATCTTGAAGCGCGGAAAAACCCCGATCAACGTTGTCCCTTAATGATTAATTTGGAGTATATTTAATTTGGAGTATATTAAACTTTAACAAATAGGCTAAGGTGAAAATGAGTTGGAAATAATGAATATCTTGATGATGTTGATGAATATTAGCAATGCTTTCTCCCTTGGTAGCTTGAATAACTTCTAAAATCGCCTGAATAATTTTGGGTGACAATCTTTTATCTGCTCCGAAATTCGTCACCCAATGTTGACTAATCATTGCCAATCCTTGAGCATTGCCTAAATTACCCAATTCTAATACCATTTCATTTTTTAACAGCGTTGTTGGATAATGGGCGAAGACACGGAAAGGGTCATCACACAGAGGATAGGGCGGTCTATCGGGTTGCAGAGGAACTGATATTGTCGCGGAGTTACGAATCTCTTTTAGGGTTTGCCAGAGTTCTTCATATTGAGGGATAATTCTTTGCCAATCATAGATTTCTTTGATCCGTTGCTGACCATTTTCTCCCATTTTTTTCCTCAGTTGAGGATTAGCAATTAACGTGACTAATGCCTGAGCCGTTGCATTAATATCGACAATAGTTGCCATAGAAGATTCAGCAATATAGGTACTGTAATTTATTTTTTCAGTTAAATAGGCCGCCGCAATCCCGAATCCTAACGTGGGAGACGGAGATAGAGAGGGAATTCTAAAACCATCAATCTCATGACGCACGGATTCCTTATAACCATCCCAATCCGAAACAATAACGGGTAAACCAGCAGCCATCGCTTCTAGCGGCGTTAACCCAAAGGTTTCTTGAATATTATCAACTAGGGAAATAAAAATATCAGCAGTATGCCAAATGTCTCGACGGATATCTGGCTGACGGCCATCGACAAAAATACAGTTAACGGTAGGGCAAAAACTCTTTGCACTTTCTTGAAATCCTTTCTCTTCCCTTTCATCTTCAAACCAACCAGCTTGAATGAGATGTATTTTTTGATTGGTAATTTGGGCTGCTTTTTCTAAAGCAATATACATTGGCACAGGATGAGCTTTGGCATAAAAACATAAGCGACCTACAAATAAGACAACGATATCTTCTAAAGGAATATTTAAGCGTTGACGTAGATTTTGAGAGGTATTAGGGTTACTATTGGCGGGAGAAAAAGCATTCAAATCTATCCCTAAAGGAATAATAGGCAGTTGAATATTAATATTGGGTTTTCCCCCCGTTCGTTGAGCCAGATATTCAGCCCAATGATCCAAAATATGTAATACAGCAGTCTTGACAGATTGAGATGTACAGATTAAGGCATCCCAGGGTTGTATGGGAGCAATGAGCAAATCACCGATCGCCTCCATGACTCCAATACTGGCGATGGTGTGAGTAATGCCACATAAACTATAGGCTTTTTGGTCAGTAAATCTTCTCTGCCAAGCGAGTTTAGAAAGTCTAGGATCGGGATGATACAGATTGCCTGGCACGGCAAGCGTTGCCGGATTATCCCTGGGAATCCATACCCCTTGACGAGTCCCGACTATCCACGGTTGAACCCGTTGACAAAATTCGTGAAACTCAGCCTGGGTATCTGTATAGCAGTAAATAGAATCTGCTTGGCCATATTGAACAAACGCTTTTAGAAATCCTTCCCCTGCGGATTGGCGACCTAGCAATCTTTTTTCCTGGGTATTGTAACTATCTCGTTTATAGAAAACTGCGGCTGTCATATTCATTGTTAGTCGTCAAGCTTGACTGAATATTCTACAATAAAATAAATAAGAATTGAAGAGCATTATTTCATTATTCTATCTCTAGGAGACTCAAACGATGGCTGCCCCCCCCTGTCTATCCAATCAGGAACTTAACCTTGCTTTAGAATCTTTGATGGGTTGGCAAGTCGTCAATGGCAAACTGCATCGTCAACTTCAATTTCAATCCTTTGTAGAAGCTTTTGGTTTTATGTCTAGTATTGCGATCGCGGCGGAAGCGATGGGGCATCATCCTGAATGGTCTAATGTCTATAACCGTGTCACCATCGATCTTACCACCCATGATGCCGGAGGAATTACCGCCCTAGATCTGGAACTGGCACGCAAAATTAATGCGATCGCTCCCTAGCTGACG
>JBEIFD010000665.1:0-2369 GCA_040382535.1 Merismopediaceae cyanobacterium | reverse complement strand
GAAAGTTGTCTTGCTTTTGATATTAACTTTGAGATATTGCGCGACTCAGCAGAAATTTTAACACCATACGCGACTGAGTTCCGCTATCCAGGTGACACTATCGAGCCAGAGAAATATGAAGCCGAAGAAGCTTTGGCGATCGCCAGTTTAGTACTCGATTTTGTAGTTAAATTATTACCTAACAGTTAGTGAGGGATGATAGGCATGGATAAAGAAAATGCTTATACTAATACATTAACCGAAATCATACTTATATTGAAACTCGGCTTTCCAAAAATCCCTTTTATATTACACTTTCAGTTTTACACCGCCTTAGAACTCTTATTAAAAAACTGATTAAAATCATTCTCTTTGAACCAGATCAAAAACCCCTTAAACTCTGGGCATCCTGCTTAGGTTTTATTCACGGATTAATTGGTAAGCTAGGTAAAACTTGGCTTCCTTGAATAGATTTGGTGATCGCTTACAATAAAACCAATCGGACTACAGGAAATCAACATGGTAACAACAGCAGATGAAGTATGGCAACTATTAGGGGAACTCATCCAATCCCAAAAAGAGACAGAACAGTTGTTCAAAGAGCAGACGAGGGAAACTGATCGCCGTTTCCAAGAAAGCGATCGCCGTTTTCGGGAAACAGAACGATTGATCAAAGAACAAAACAAACGAGTTGATGAGCAATTAGGTAAACTAGGCAATCGTTTGGGAGAATTTGTGGAATGGCAAGTTAGACCTGCGGCGGTTCGTCTCTTCCAGGAACGAGGCATTGATGTCACCGAATTATCTTCTGACCTTTCCGTACAGAGGGGAGATGAGGGTCTTGAAATTGATCTTTTAGTTGTCAACGGCTCAGAGGCCATAGCGATCGAAGTTAAAAGTAAACTAACTCAAGCTGATGTAGATGAACACCTAGAAAGACTCGATAAATTCAAAAGACTTTTACCTCGCTATCAAAGTTTAAAGATTTTAGGAGCAGTGGCGGCAATGGTCACACCGAAAGAAGTAGCTAGTTATGCCTATCGTCAGGGCTTATTTGTGATTGCTCAATCGGGAGATAATTTAGTAATTCTTAACGACCAGAAATTTAAACCCAAAGCTTGGTAGAAACAATTTAGCGATCGCCGACAATCAAACCAATCAAACAAAGAGAAATTATCATATTCAGAATTAGTATATTTAAATAGACTGCGATCGCCATTTTTGCCCCTCTCAACCTATGACAAAAAAAGCTGATATTGGTAGTAAACGGCTGATTAGCCTTGATCCGAATAACTGGGTAAGTTGGATAACCGAATCCTCCGACCTAGTGGTTACAGAATTTCTCAATCCAGACTTCCAATGGATTAGCAAAGAAAGCGACGTATTGCTCAAAGTAAAAAGTCAAGGCGAAGGTGAATTTTTAATCCTGAATGAACTACAAATTCGCTATCATTCCAAAATGCCCCAACGTATTCGAGCCTACGCAGCTCTAGCAGAAGAACGGTACAATCTGTCAGTTTACCCCGTCCTCATTAATATCCTACCGCGCTCCGCTAGTCAAAATATTCCCAATTGCTATCATTCTGAAATACGAGGAATTACCGCTCATCAAGACTATCGAGTCATTAACCTCTGGGAAGTAAACGCTAATTTAGTCTTTGAACGCCATCTGACCAGTCTTCTTCCCTTTGTCCCGATTCTAAAAGGAGGTAATGAACCGCCTGTTATCCGTCAAGCCTTACGAGAACTACAAAATGATGAAAATCTTAACGAATTAGAGCCACTGCTCTCCTTTTTTGCTAGTTTTGTTTTAGAGATACCCTTAATTCAACAAATAATGAGGTGGGACATGACCGTACTGCGCCAATCACCCTGGTATGAAGAAATTCTCAAAGAAGGCTCTCAACAGGGACTTCAACAGGGACTTCAACAGGGACTTCAACAGGGAGAATCAATCATTATCATTAAACTATTAAATAATCGTTTGGGTTCCCTTCCCTCCGATATTCAACAACAAATTACTAACTTATCAACATCACAACTAGAAAAATTAAGTGATCAAATTTTGCATTTTACCAACCAAAATGAACTTAAACAATGGCTCATCCATGAAAATTAGTTGGGTCTTAATGGGTAACTATCAAAATTGCTTTTAATTCTCCTTTTAAAACTGAGCTTTAGAAGAACCTGCGATCGCCTACAATAAAACTAATCAGACTACAGAAAATCAACATGGCAACAACAGCAGATGAAGTGGGCAACTCCTAGGGGAACTAATCCAATCCCAAAAAGAAACCGATCGCTATTAAAATCCAATATGAAACTAGAATGGTTTTATGATAAAACAAGTCACCAATGAGTTATTAGATCAAATCACGCACAAACTAGTT
>JBEIFD010000664.1:0-2371 GCA_040382535.1 Merismopediaceae cyanobacterium | reverse complement strand
TGGAATGGGTGGTCAAGGGCAACCTGGTTTTCGGGGTTATACGGGCGGCGGTAAACCCAAGCAGAAAAAACAGAAAAAGAAAAAAGGTTTTGGAACTTTATAGCAGGTGTAGCGGTGTCTCTCAAGCTTAAGATGGGGGTAAACTCGTGATGACAAAAGGGAGCACCGTTCCCACTAAAGCAGTCCCAACAATCCCTATCAGAGTCCAAATTTGTTTGTTTTGGCTACCCTCTAATTTTTCTACCCGTTTATCTAGGCTGTCTAATTTTTCCTCAATTCTGGCCTGACCTGTTTCTAGGCGGCCAAGGCGATCGCTCATTTTCTCTAACTGCTTACTAATATCCGTTAGAACTTCCTTAAGATCGGTCTCTACGATTAAGGGCATAATCGGCTTTATCTCTCTGCTTAACCTCACCCTTTTGATTGTAGCCAGATATTGGGAAAAAAGTTTTATTGGGTGTAAGCCTTATGCCTCTACAGCATTTTGCCAAGGGAAAAAGTGACCGACTGATTTTTTCCTCGTCTTTTGGCTTCTAATAAAGCTTGATCGGCTTGATTGATCAGGGTTGTTGGAGATTGACCCGCCGTTGGTATTAAGCTCATAATTCCCAAACTAATCGTGACTTGACTATTAATCTGAGAATCTTGATGGGTGATTTTTAGAGATTCAATGGCTAAACGAATATTTTCTGCGGCGACTTTGGCTCCTTTTAAATCCGTATTTGGTAGAATAACGGCAAATTCTTCTCCCCCAATGCGAGCAACTAAATCGCTTGAACGTCCCACTGCTTTTTGGACTGTCTGAGCAATTTTAATGAGGCAACGATCGCCCTGGGGATGGCCGTAGCAGTCGTTATAACTTTTAAAATAATCAACATCAAATAGGATGAGAGATAGGGGTTTTTGTTCACGAAAAAGTCTTTTCCACTCCTGTCTAAATCGGATATTAAAACAGCGACGATTGGCAATTTTAGTTAGACTATCGGTATCAATGAGTTTGAGCAGTCTTTGATTAATTCGTTCGAGATTAATTTGGGTTTTTTGTAATTTTATTTCAGCTTTTTCCGCTCTTTCTTTTTCGCTAATTAATAAAAATTCAGCTTGTTTGCGATCGCTGATATCTTGGGAAGTTCCTAGAGTTTGCCAAACCCGACCATCTTCCGTGCGAGAAAAAACTAAATCTCTACTCATTAGCCAATGCCATTCGCCCTGGGCATCCCTAACGCGATATTCTATTTCAACGATTTCATCTGTTTCGAGATTACGAATTTTTTGGATCGCGCCGTAAAGTTTAGGCAAATCTTCGGGATGGCAAATTGTGGTAAATAGGTCAGATCCCATTGCTTTAATTTCTGGGTAGGAATAACCCAAAATTTCGGCGACGGAACGATTGGCATAGATATTTTTATTGGCAATGTGATCGTAAATGTAAAGTAAGCTGGGAGTCGCTTCTGTGATTTTTTCAATAAAGCGTTGACTTTCGCGGAGTTTCATTTCAGTTTGCTTTAGTTCCGTAATATCCCGACCAACGGACTGAATTTCGATCAGTTGATCGTCTTCATTAAAAATGCCTTGATTAATCCATTGTGTCCAGCCGATTTTTCCATTGGCTCGTTGGTCTCTATTTTCAGCGATAAAACTAGGATTTTCGGGAGTTAAGTCGGATATTTTTTGGAGTATGATTTCTAGATCGTCAGGATCAGCAAAGTCAATCCATTTTTGTCCAATAACGTTTTCTAAGGAAGCTCCCAAAGCTTTACAGAGGGCGGGATTAGCAAAAATAATGGTGGTATCAGGTTGTGATCGCAAAATAAAATCCGTTTGGGTCTGCACCACTTTGCGATACATTTGTTCATACATTTCCCGTGAGCCTTGTAATTCGCCTTCTACCTGCTCAAAGGATTGACGAATTTGAGCCGCCATTTGATTAAAGGAAATAGAGAGGGTTTGCACTTCGGCGATCGCGTTTTCTTCCGATAAATTTTCTTGCCATTCCCCTTGAGCAAGGGCTGAACTCGCTTGGCTTAACCGTCGAATGGGGCGGGCGATCAAACGAGTTGTCCCTAATCCACTGGCGATCGCGAGTAAAAGAGTAATTCCACAAAGAAGAATCGTCCGATTAGTATTTGCTTGAATATCCCCCATAAATTCCGATTCAGGAATCACCGTCACCACCAACCAATCTAAACCATCGCCCTGTCGATAGGGTTTCACTTTCACAAAGGGATTCTGGGGTAAAGACGGACGTAGAAATTGAGAATTTTTGACCTGTTGTAAGTTGCCAAAGCGATCAATTAAATCCTGGGTGACATCGCGGATAAAGGGTTCATCACTATTGACTGCGGCTAATCGTTGGGCTTTCCCATTAACC
>JBEIFD010000663.1:0-2372 GCA_040382535.1 Merismopediaceae cyanobacterium | reverse complement strand
TGGGTCGTATAACAACCCCGATGAAATTCTAAATATAATTCATCCTGCCAGAGGGGAATATTTTCAGATTTATTTAATAATTGATTTTTAATATTAGACAAATAATCAAAGGCAGTTGTGGTCTTAATTTGTGGAAAAAAATCTGAGTGTTGCCAACGATGTTTAACTTGCCACATATCCCGACTGGGGCCACCTCCGTGATCTCCCACCCCAGGCAACCAAAAACTATCCTGTAATCCCGTTTGTTTTTCCCAATTTACGGCATAATTTACCATCGTAATCGGGTTAGTATCCATTACCCCCGCAACATTAGGAGGAGACATGGCAGTAAATAGTTTTGTACCGTCTGGAGATTGCCACCAGAAAGCCCCTAATGGAAATTTGGTACGGTCATTCCAATGCAGTTTTCCTGTGACAAAATATTCAATTCCTGCTTGTTCACACAATTGGGGTAATTGCCAAGAAAAACCAAAACTATCGGGTAACCAGGCAACTTTACTAATTGTTCGAAATTTTTCTTGAAAATATTTTTGACCGTAGAGTAATTGACGAACTAAGGATTCTCCCGAAATCAAATTAACCTCTGGTTCTACCCACATTCCGCCTAATAATTCCCAGTTTTTATGATTAACGGCTTCTTGAATTTGTTGGAATAAATCGGGCCGATAATTTTCTATCCACTCATATAAAATAGGGCTAGTATGACCAAATTTAAGATCGGGAAATTCTTGTTGTAAATTTATAACAGAACGAAAAGTTCTTTCTCCCACTTCCCAGGTTTCTGCTAGGGGCCAGAGCCAAGCCATATCAAGATGAGCATGACCCATAATATGAAATTGACGTTTTTTAATCGTTTCAGCGAGGGGTTTTAAGGATTGACGGAGTTGAATCAGGGATTGATCAAAGACTTGAAGATGACTCACATTTTCCCAATCGATCGCTTGCAGAGATTCTTCTAAAAAAGGTATTTTATCAGGTTCAAATGCTTTTAAATATTGGCTTAAAATATCTAATTCATCGGCAATAAAACCAGGGTCTAAGTCAGGATAATTTCTTTCATAAATTAAACGCGATCGCATTAATCCCCCGATATCATGGGCAGGACTCACTAGGCGAAGAGTGACAGTAATTTCTTCCCCAGGTTGAGCAAAAGTGGTTAATAAAACTCTGGCACTGGAATCAAACAAATCACCTGCCTGGACTAACTTTTGATCAACATAGATTTGAGCATCTTCTGCCCACCAGGTTAATGCTAATCTGAGACCAAAGCCTTCTAGGGGATAACCTGCTAAATTTTGGGGAATAGTGATTTTTTGCGTTAACCATTGTACCTGACGACCCTTGGGCCACACAATATAATTATTTTCATTTAAGGTCGCAATTTCACTCGTGTCTGCGCGAAAAGAAGAACTTAAAACGTCCTTAGAAGTCTTATGCCATTGCGATTGGATATCTAGTTGAGTGAGGTGACGTAGTTTTTGGATGCTCGAAAGATTGATGGGCATTGGGGAAGAACAGAAAAACGAATGACAACTAAATTTTAAGACATATCTGATTTTTACATTAACTTGATGTTTTTATTGTTGTCGATTTTGTCGTTATTCCCAATAGACATCTCCTAAAACTGGAAAGCTTATTCTGGCAAGCAGTAGAGCAAAATTCCAGTTCAATGGTTTTTGGCTACATAAACGAGCTTATAAGGCTTTCAGGCACCCAAATTCAATTTTGGCAAAAAACAATGACTCATCCTTACCTCAATTGCTCGCCCTGATTCGCTATATTTTATAATATTTAATATCAACGCATTTATTCTTAGCCTTACTAATCCACATACTGTTGAGACGATGGACTTATATCTTCCTTTTCTTAGCCTGAAGCTTTCTTGCATCACTTTAAATATTTTGAGCAATCTAATCATATGTTCAAGCGCGATCGCGGTTTTGAATCGGGGTTTGCGTCCGTTTCTCGCCAAGTGCCATCCTCGTTTACAGGCTTGAGAGTCCCAACGCTCTGTGGAGGTTAGTCCTTCTGAACATGAGCAAAATTGGTCAGATGCCCTAGAATTAAGAAGGGAATTAGAAGTTCTCAGGGGAAATTTGCACCAGTATTGCCTGGCTTTAGCTGATATTGCTGGAATCGAAAATTAGATTAGGAGTTTTTTGAGAATGTCTATTTTTATTAGCTATAGTCACAAAGATCAGGACTATGTAAATAAGCTGGTGGAAGCTATTAAAAAGCAAGAATTAACCTGGTGGGTAGATAACAAAATTGACTACGGGGATCAATGGACGAGAGAGATTGAAGAAAATCTTAAAAAATGCCAGGTTTTTCTGCTGGTGATGTCTCCTAGCTCGAAAGAGTCTGACTGGGTA
>JBEIFD010000662.1:0-2387 GCA_040382535.1 Merismopediaceae cyanobacterium | reverse complement strand
TCCTGTGGCCACCGATCCTGAGATCGTAACCGAAGTCTCTCCCCTTGTTACTCTGGAAACCGCTGAACATAGTCCTGAAACTCAAACCGTCACGCCAGCAATAGTTCCAGTCGTAACCGAAGTCTCTCCCGTTGCTACTCTGGAAACCTCTGAACATAGTCCTGAAACCCAAGCCGTCACGCCAGCAACAGTTCCAACCGAAACGTCCCTGGTGGGTAAAAAATTTATTGTTTTGGGAACCCTGAATCAGATCAACCGCGATCGCGCCAAAGATTTAATCCAGACGGCGGGTGGAACTTTGATGAGTTCTCCCAGTGCGAAAACGGATTATGCTTTAGTCGGTAAATCTCCTGGTGAAAAGTTGAAAAAAGTTCAGAAACTCGGTATTTCTCAACTCTCTGAATCTCAGTTTCTAAAACTTTTGGGAATTGAATCTTAACATTATTGCCCATTCAATCCGCATAATTACTCACAAAGCAAAGTTTATAGCAAGGGGCCTAAACCCCTTGTTTGCAATCATGTTAGAAAACGCGATTCCTAGTTTTTATGGCGCAAGGGAAACCAGTCTAGGCAGGGAATAAAGCTCAGGGTTAACAGAACGAGAATGAGCGTGTTCCGTTGATAGGTGTTTCAAACTTAAAATCTTTTGTTCGATATGTCGCGCTAAGTCAAACAATTCATTTAATTCCGAAAGATGCCGTTCAGTCCAAGCAGAGGATGTCATTTTATCTCTTCTCCACCGTAATTAATGGATGTTTTCGAGGATAGGCAGTGAACTTTTGTTTTGAGCTATTTTCTAGCACCTTTAATAGTCGCTCTGACTTCTCTGAAAAGGGTGATCCATAGTGACACTTTTGTGGCTGGCTCGATCCAGTTCGGCGATCGCTGATAACCAAGCCCATAGATAAGTCGATAACTAATGAATCAAAACTTGTAATAATCTGTTACGTCTCGGTTTTGGCCAGCCGCTATTACCTACAATAGAAACAATTGCAAATTTTAATATCGTGCTTCCAGAAATTTTATGACTAAAACGGTTGGGGAAGTGATGACCCCGAATCCCATCACCGTCAAACCCGAAACGCCGTTACAGGAGGCGATCAAGCTGCTGGCAGAAAAGCGGATTAGTGGACTTCCTGTGGTGGATGATCAGCAAAAGTTAGTGGGCGTAATTTCTGATACTGATTTGATGTGGCAAGAGTCGGGGATTGATACGCCGCCCTATATTATGTTGCTTGATAGCATTATCTATCTTCAAAATCCTGCTCGCCACGATAAGGAAATCCATAAAGCCCTTGGCCAAACGGTGGGGGAAGTCATGAATGATAATCCAATCACCATTAAGCCTGCCCAGACTTTACGAGAAGCGGCTCATCTCATGAACGAGAAGAAAATTCGTCGCCTGCCGGTGGTTGATCCGGAATCGGGGGATATCATTGGAATTTTGACCCAGGGCGATATTATTCGTGATATGGCTCAAAGCAGTTAGCGTCCTGAATCGATCGCAGTTTTAAACAGCTTTAAAACAAATCATGTCTGAGCATTTACAAATTCGTCCGGCTCAACCCAGTGATGTAACAACGTTGATTAATCTGATTCACGCTTTGGCTGATTATGAGCAATTAACCCATCTTGTGACGGCGAGTGAGAACAACCTAACTGAGCATCTTTTTGGTGATCATCCCTACGCAGAAGCTATTTTGGCAGATTGGGACGGAATCACCGTCGGATTTGCCCTCTTTTTCACCAATTATTCAACTTTTTTGACCCAACCAGGACTTTATTTGGAAGATCTTTTTGTCTTGCCTGATTATCGTCAAAAGGGAATTGGCAAAGCACTTTTGGGTCAAGTAATCGATTTCGCAAAACAGCGAGGAGCCGGACGAGTGGAATGGAGTGTTTTAGATTGGAATGAATCGGCGATCGCCTTTTATCGTCGTATGGGGGCCGAAGTTTTACCGGATTGGCGGATTTGTCGTATTATTCCGGTCTCTGAGTAAATCACTGTGTAAATCATCGTAAATTAGCCGCTAAACCACACTGCCGCGCTTGCGGGCTTCTTTGTAGGATGTTCCCACATTTTGCAAGCCCGTTTTTAACATTTGCTGTTCTAAGAGGGCAAAAAAACGAGCGCGATCGCCCCCTCGAACGACCGCCTGATTATGGGCCTCAGCAATGGCAACCGGATAACCATAGCCTTTGTTGACCTGGGCTAACATAATACTCAAGGATTGCTCTAATAAAGAGGGAGCTTCCACCACCCAGGCCGGAACTTCAACCCGCGCAATTTCAGTCCCTACATTGACATAGCAAAAATAGATGCGTTGGTCAGTGGAATAGAGATCTAAAATGCGGGCCGAACTTTGCCAGAGAGGACTACGTTGCCC
>JBEIFD010000661.1:0-2389 GCA_040382535.1 Merismopediaceae cyanobacterium | reverse complement strand
AGAATTATTTTTCAATTTGTGGAGCATGAAGGGCAACAAGCAATCCTTTTAGAATCAATTGGTACTCACGACGAAGTTTAGTAAATGCGATCGCCTTTCTCAAAAAATAAGAAGTAATCAATTCACTCTTTTATTTCAGATAAAAACCGTGATCACATTTAGACCTTAAGAAATTAGGCGATCGCTTTTTTCTTCTCAGGTTGAACGGCGATCTGTTTGCTAGGATTAAACTGTAAATAAAATTACTCCTACTTATGTCAAAACTAGAGCAAATCGAAACCGCTATTCTTAGTTTATCTGACCAAGACTTTGAAGCATTAAAACAATGGTTTACAGATTTAGACTATGAACATTGGGATCAACAAATAGAACACGACATTGCTAACGGTCGGTTAGATACTTTTGCTCAAGAAGCTTTAGCTGAATTTCGGGCTGGCCATTGCCAAACTATCTGATGCACTACACAACCCGACGCTTCTGGCAATGTTACAATTCCCTCCCTGAAAGTATTCAGAAAATAGCTGATCAATCCTATCAACTTCTCAAAACAAATCCTGCTCATCCCTCGTTACATTTTAAAAAACTTAGCGGTCAATATTGGTCTGTTCGAGTCGGTTCAAGTTATCGAGCGGTAGGAATTGAAGTGGAATCTGGTATTTCTTGGTTTTGGATTGGCACACACGCAGAATACGACAAACTCATTAAATAATTAAAATTTTTCTTGCTGTAAATTTTTCGTTGATTATGTCTGATGCGATCGCGAAAGCCATATCATCGCTTGATTCAGGATAGGCTTTCAACGAATTATTTCTAGTTGGATTTCTCACAAAATATCTTGCAAAATTTCCGTTGTCACTTCATCGGTAATAATTACTTTCCCGATCGCGGTGGGCAAAATAAAACGTACCTTACCCGCCTTAACTTTTTTATCCGTTTGTAAAATATCAATAATCGCATTGGGATCTAAATGACTGGGAATTTGCGTCGGTAAACCTGTTTTTTCAATTAAAGCCATTTGTCGCTCGGAATCTTTTTCGTTCCATATAGCCATTTTGACTGCAATTTTTCCCGCCGCCACCATGCCGATCGCCACTGCTTCCCCGTGATTCACCTGACTGTAACCCGTCAAACTTTCTACCGCATGACCGAGGGTATGACCGTAGTTCAAAATCGCTCGAATCCCTGATTCTTTTTCATCCTGACTAACCACATCAACCTTCGCTTGACAGGAACGAGTAATAATTGTTTCTAATAAAGATTCGGGTAAATCTGCCAAATTTTTCAGACTGTTTGCCTGTTCCAATTGGTTAAATAAATCCGCATCCCAAATAATGCCATATTTAATTACTTCGGCCATTCCTGCTCGAAATTCCCTTTCTGATAAGGTTTTCAAAACCAACGGATCAATAAATACCAGACGCGGTTGATAAAATGCCCCGATCAGGTTTTTACCCTGGGGATGATTAACGCCCGTTTTTCCGCCAATAGAAGCATCTACCATTGCCAAGAGGGTCGTGGGAACCTGCACAAAATTGATGCCTCGTAACCAAGAGGAAGCGGCAAATCCTGTCATATCTCCCACCACCCCACCACCCAGGGCAACCATTGTAGAAGAGCGTTCTAGGCGTTTTTCTAGGGCTGTGTCGTAAATTTTTGCGATCGCGTCTAGGGTTTTATTCGTTTCGCCCGCAGGAATGAGATGAACCGAGACTTCAAATCCTGATTTTTTGAGGGAATTTAGGGCAGTTTCTCCATAATGATCAAAAATCTCAGCGTTAGAGAGTAAGAGAATTTTTTTGCCCAGCTTCAAGGGGGCTAAATAATCGCCTAATTCGGACAAATTTCCAGGATTGGTGACAATATCGTAGGGACTTTGGGGCAAGGGAACAGAAATAACAGAAGTCATAAATTGGGTGATCGCTTCAAGTAAGATAGAAAGTACAATAGCAAAGAATTGATTTTTGTTAAAAGAGGTTTACGTTTATGGCTGCTGGTGTTGGTGCTTTTTTCGCCTATTTAATCGTTTTTACGGGAATTACCCTCGGTTTAATGTACGGGTTACGTGCCGCAAAAATTATCTAATCGTTAAAGTTGAACAAGAAGCGATCGCTATGCTTAACCTAGAAATCAGGAAGTCGGCGATCGTTTTCTCATAGGTCAATTCGTTTGATGGCTTAAATTACCGCTTAAAACGATAGATTACCGCCTCTAGATTTTGAACTTTATCGCCCTTGAGAGTCACTCCTTCTTCCCTAAGTAAAGAAGCTTTTTTCTCTGCGCCCAGAGCATAATTTCCGATCTCACCGTTGCTTCTGATCACTCGATGGCAGGGAATCACAAAAAGATTTTTATTTTTTGCCATTGCATTACCCACTGCTTGGTAGGCTTT
>JBEIFD010000660.1:0-2390 GCA_040382535.1 Merismopediaceae cyanobacterium | reverse complement strand
GTTTTAAGATCAGAACCTTTTTGGCTAGTAAAATCAATGAAATCAATGCTTTTCAAAAAGGCAATTACATCATCTATATCTTCATACGCACCGAAGAAAAATTTTTCCATTTCTAAACGCCTTAATTCAGGCTCATTAGAATTAAATATTTCTTTAACTAATTGCTTTACTTCATCTTTTTGAGTTTGATTCTCCCGCGCATAATGTAATAATTCATAGGCAAAATAGTCAGGATTTCTCAAAAGAAAATCTAATTTTTGTATTTTTATTTCACTCTCAAAAATTTTCTTTCTTTCTGGAAAATTTGGATCTTCATGATCCTTGCTAAAAGATAGCAGAAGCAAAAAAATCCTAACTCTATCTTGGTATTGCCGAATCAGATTAGCTTCACTCATATGGACTTAAGCAGCAACTCTGAAATAAAGAAAGCTTACTTCACTTCAGAAGAAGGTTAGTGCAAAACACAACTTTTTTAGTCATTATACATGATTTTACTCCCGAAGCTAAGGAAAACGTCCAAAGAGTTATACAATCATCGGTCTGACCAGAGGGCATAGATTTTCAAGAATAAATTTGCGATTGGGGTGATCTAATAATCGTATTTATGTTATAGTAGTTTTGCGTTAATTTGGGCTGTTAGCTCAGTTGGTAGAGCGCCTGCCTTACAAGCAGGATGTCACTGGTTCGAGTCCAGTACGGCCCATTTCTCAAATATTACTGTTGTTCTGCGAATATCTATTTGCAAGGCGAAAATTGTCAAATCTAGCGAGTAAACTATGTGGCGAGTTAATATTCGGTGTGATGCTGAAGCATGGAAAGTTGGGGGTGCGGAATTTAAAGCCATGACCGCAACCTATCCCTGCGAATTAATCGGTTCCCAAAAAATGCCCGATGGCTCAAGAATTATGGGCTACAAGATTGAGAGCGTGGACGAAGCTGAAACCTTTCAGGAAATGTGCGAAAAGTTTGCAGGTTTCACGACGGATTACGAATCTCTCTAGACAGGGAAAATCTGGACTGATTTTTTGGTAGGATAGCGACATCCAGAGGGGAAGGTTTTCTATGCCAGAACAACAGCCATCAGCAAAAACTGAGATTATCGAACAACTACAACGCAGTATTGAGCAGTTGCAAACGGTTGTGGAATCATTAAAAACAGACTCGGTGGAGAGATTACCACCTCAAAATGCTGTTGATAATCTAGTCAGCACCAGCGATCGCTTGGCCCTTTCCCTTTCATCAGAACTTGTGTTAGATGCAGAGAATATTTCTTCACCCCAAACTAGATCTGTCGTAACTTCAGGAAATGCGTCCTCTGATGATTCCTGGGTAACGGAAGAGAAGGAAGAAGACGTTGAGGGTTTAGACCGATTGCTGCCGACCTTTGGTGGATTACAAAATTGGTGGGACAGCGTATTGGTCGGGATTCGCAAATTTTTACCGCGAAAAGTCAATAATAATCTTTCTGATTGGGGATTAACCAGTTTTCTCGCCATTTTGCTGGTAGTCGCCCTGATCAGTTCGGTTTTACTATTGCCCATCAATCCCCCTGAATTTCCCAAGGAGATTGCCGAAAATTTGATCAACAAATTAGATGAAACGGAAGAATTTCCCCCTGCTCTTTCTTCTCCCGATGCGATCGCGAATCCTCCCGAATTAGTTGCCCCTGAACCTGCCCAACCGATTGAACTGAACGAGCCGCCCGCATCGCCCCTGACCCCAGAACAAAGCTTAATTGGAGCGATTCAGCAAGAAGTAAAGGATTTAACCATTCAATATCCCGATGGCTTGATTTTGGCGATCGCACCGAATTTTTTAGCGAGTCAATTAACCGTTACTTTGAGCAATGATTGGTATGACCTAAGCCCCCAACGACAAGATAATTTTGCTGATACCATTTGGCAACGTTCCCAAAAACTAGCCTTTCGCAAACTGAATCTCCTTGGCCCGACGGGGGGCTTACTGGCTCGTAATCCTGTGGTTGGAGATAAAGTGATTGTCCTGGAGCGACAAATGTCGAGTCCTGATGACTCAATTTTGTAGAAAAAACGCGATAGCCTAATATTCCGAACTTTTATCACTCTGCGATCGCCGATTGATTCATGGTTGATAGTCGTTCACAACCAAGTAAGGAATGAAAAATAAATAACCTAGTCGCTTTGTTGCTTAACAAAGGTGAAGCTCTTGCTTTGGAACTTCAAATGCACAACTTAATAGATTTTCATTCCTAATTCCCTAAAAATAGAGAAAACAGCAATTCTAAATTTAGCGTTAGGTAAGGGTTGTAGAAAAAAGGATAATGGGAAAGGAGAACAAAATTGAAAACAGGAGGCAAAAAAGATGCAAGGGATAATTAGTATGGGTGGAGTTATAGCTTACTTGTTAGCAGG
>JBEIFD010000659.1:0-2396 GCA_040382535.1 Merismopediaceae cyanobacterium | reverse complement strand
GTTCGACAAGCCCAGGCGATCGCCCAACAAATTCCCCAACAGGGTGACATTTTGAGTTTAAAAAAGAATTTTCCTGATATTGAAATATCCTTAGCTTTTTTAGACCAAATCGGACAATTGGAATGGTTAGACCCCTTTCATTACCAACTTCATTCCCGTCCTCAACGCATAAAGGCAATTACAACGTCCCAGCAAGAACGCTTATCGGGAAATTCCATGAAGCAATATCTCTATACCAAATCCTGTCGTTGGGCTTTTTTGTTAACGGCCTTTGGTTTGAATGATAAGGCTAATTTTCGCTGTGGTCATTGCGATCGCTGCGATCGTCGTTCAAATATTTTGAATTTATAGACAGGCAAGAGGTCTATACAACAAAATAAGATCAGTAGGGATAACCTGCATAAATCAGACATACCAATCTTATTAGAGGATGACACAGTTTAACCAAATAAACCCCTTTTTTTAGGGCGTTTTCCTGCCACCATTGCAGGATCAACAAAGGTTACGGCATCATCAAGGGGGATTTTTCTCACCGATTTACTACTGGTCTGAACTTGATAAACTAAGCGATTCGTAACGTCAAAACCCGTCAACCAACCACTTTTGGGATGATAAGCTCCTGTATCGATATCTAACCACCCTGGCCCACAGGCAAGTTTTCCAGGTTGAATGCCTGGAAAGGTAAAAGTAATGGTATGGCCAATAATAATTAATTTATCGGCAAAATACGGTCGATAAATTTGGTGAAATTCATCCCGAATCCAGCAACATTGTTCGGCGGTTTGTTCTGCTAGGGGCAATTTTGGGTCAACTCCTGCATGGACTAACCACACATCCCCTAAATCCAAATAGAGGGGTAAACCTTGCATCCAATCAATATGTTCCTGGGGAATATGATGGTGGTAACTTTCCAGGGTAGCCAGTCCGCCCGTATAAAGCCAGGATTGAAGAAGCTGTTGCGAAACGCCCCCCCTTCCCACTGCGTCCAGTAACATTTGCTCATGATTTCCCAATAAGCAATGATATTTATTTTTAATGACAAAATCGACGACCTGGGAACTGTTGGGGCCTCGATCAATTAAATCTCCGATAAAATAGACTCCATCTCGCTCATTCGGTGCGATCGCGTCAAATAAGCGTAAAAGGGTGTCATAATGACCATGCACGTCCCCAATCACAATCCGTCGTGAAGGAATCGCGTCAATAGCGGGCTGTATATTCATTTGTCTTTAGCAAGAGTTCCTTTTAAAATTGGAATTGATTTAAAAAAATTAATTTAGAGAAAGTGTTTTGAATAGGTCTTTCTTTGTTTGTCTTCTTCCATTTCTTAATTATAGGTTAAATTTTGGTCAATTTTATTCAGTCATTCATTTTATTGATAAAACAACCAACCGAGAATTCCGCTACCCACAACAATCCATCCATTATTGACTCGATACCGAAAAACAGCAATACTTGCGGAAATAGCAATAAAAAAAGCGGAAAAATTACCTGAGAAACCGCCACTCAGGGGGAATAAAGAAGCTTGGGCTAATTTCCAAGTGACAACGGCAATTAAGGCAACCGAACTGGCATTAACGGCATCCAGAAAAGCACTCGCCCATTTGGACTGACGGATTTTAGCAATAAAGGGGTGAGAGATCACGACAAAGAAAAATGAGGGTAAAAAGATGCCTACAGTTGCCACGATCGCGCCTGGGATTCCTAAAATTAAATAGCCAATAAAGGTTGCCGTTGATAGAATCGGGCCTGGGGTAAATTGACCAACGGCGATCGCATCCAATAATTGTTGTGAGGTTAGCCAACCGTAGTGATTGACCAAATCTCCTTCTAAGAAAGCAAAAAGGACGTAGCCACTACCAAAGAGAATACTGCCAACTTTCAGGAAAAATAAGCCAAGTTTTAATAAAGTGGGAGAGACCGTCGCCGTTTTTGCACTTGTACTAAGAGCTAACAGGAGAATTGGCAAAGTTCTCTGGGAATTATTGGGATCTTGTTTAGACACTAACCAGAGCATTCCCAAAATTCCCCCACCGAATAGGGCGATCGCTTCAGGAGTTCCCATTAAAACCAAAAGAATGACGAATAAAGCAATCCAAATCAGTTTGTGGTCTTGAAAGGCTTTTTGGCCTAAACGCCAGAGGGCCGCTAAAATCACCACCAAAATCCCTGGCTTAATTCCTGTGAGGATGGGGCCTAAAGCGGGTAAATTTCCCCAGATTAAATAAAACCAAGCAAAAACCGTTGTCACCAAAACCGCAGGCAAAATAAAACAGGTTCCTGCCACCCATAATCCCAACCAACCGCCGTAGGAATAACCAATATGAATGGCCATTTCCGTCGAATTCGGGCCAGGAATCAGGTTTGTCGCTCCCAATAAATCTAAAAACTGCGAT
>JBEIFD010000658.1:0-2400 GCA_040382535.1 Merismopediaceae cyanobacterium | reverse complement strand
TATAGTGCAACGCGAGACAAGGTTTCCTGGTGGCCGTTACGTTAGGTTGGCAGTTTATTGTTGTCAATTGGAAAAAGCGCGATCGCGCTTCTGGTATCATAATTACTCCTCATTAATGCAAAACCTAAAATAGGATCATTCAATCCCATACCGAATCCAGGTTTTTATGCGATCGTAAAGTATCATCTCGTGCAATTATAATTATCTAATAATAAAGTGACCTTGCAGCAATAATTCGATCATAAATATCCGAATATTCTGACAATTGAAACATCATTTTTAGAATTGAAAATTAAAACCCACAATTGTAAATTCATTGCTTTGATCAATTCGTTTAATAACTGTTTCAATCCCCACATTGATTCGTTTATTTTGGGCAATATGAGTAATCTCAGCCAAAGCTAAAGTCGGCACCAAGAGGAAGTTTCAAAAAGGTTAATCTATATACCTAATTTTTTGTTATAAATTGAAAATAAAACTCTTTCTTTGGTGAAAATCGGCTTCTTTTGCTACATGAGTTAAAGCCCAATAAGTGATAGAATTTTCTTCAGAAATTAGATTATTGATTTTACGTTGAATCACAGTAGTAATGGCAACTTCTAGATCTTGCGTTGAACAAATAATTGGTTCTAAATCTAAACTTAAAGATAGGGTTAAGCTATCAGGTTGAATTTTTAGTAAAAATGGTAAAGATTGAAAAGCTAATTCTTCGGTCATTCCCTGTCGATAATCATCAAAGCGATAAATATTCCAATGACCCCCAGGAGAAAGATTAAATTCCCAATATTCTGGACTATTTTTGAATCCTAGAAAAAATTCAAAACAGGTTGTTTGCCACAGTTCATTGCGTCGAGACGGATTCCCATGAGGAGGCGTGACCGCGACTTGTTGGATTTCGCCTGTTAATTCAAAGGTAATGTTGAATTGTTGTTCTAGGCGTTCAATCTGTCCAGTAATTTCTATCTCAGGATGGGGACGATTATCAGGAAAAGGAATTAGAGAAAAGTGAGTCATCTTAAATCTTCGATTAATTGGCGAATTTGGGTTTCTTGCTTCTCAATACTTTCGGTTAATTTGAATTGGACTAAGGCTCTTGCTAAATTGTGATTGGGATATTTGACTTTAAAATAAACATTCCCCGCTAAATGATCAGTAAAAAAACGCAATCCTAATTCAAAACTAATTAAACGAATAGCATCAAACAAGAACACATAATCATTTTCCATTAAAAAAGTTTTTGCAACTTCTAAATAACCTGTTAAAATTCCACGACAAAGATCTAAATCAAAATAAATATTCTGCCAATCCTGGGTTTCTTCTCCCATTGGATTACAGCCCGATCGCAGACAATCGCCAATATCGTAGTGAACCAGACCAGGTTTTACCGTATCCAAATCAATCACACTGACCGCTTTTCCCGTTTTACTGTCAAACATGACGTTATTAACCTTGGGATCGCCGTGCATCAAACGAAGCGGCAATTTACCCTCATTTTTAGCATTTTCTAGGACAAAACACCACTCAGCGCGATCGCGAACAAAGTTTAAACCGTAATCAACTTCAGGGGAAGATTTAACTGTATTTTGGGCTAAAACTGTCTCGTATTGCTGTAAATAAAGGGGCGTAATATGAAAAACTTCGAGAGTATCGGTTAATTGTTCGCTGGGGAGATCGCTGATTAGCTGATGAAACATTCCCAACGCATAACCGACCTCCTGAGCCTGGGAAACGTCAGCAATAATATCAAAGGATTCCGAGCCTTCAATGAAACTAATGGCTCGCCAATAATCACCTTCCACCGTATTCCAGTGATCTTGTCCTGTTTTGGTTAAAATGACTCTAGGAATTTCCCAACGACGAGTTTGAGTCGCATTTTGTAGTTTTTGATGGACGTGTTCGGTCAAAATATACATATTTTTCATTACCCGTTGGGGATGCTGAAAAACGTTGGTATTAATCCTTTGTAAAACAAAGCGAGTCTGCTCTAGGTTATCCAAACTCACCAAAAAGGTATCATTAATATTGCCATTTCCCAAGGCTTGAATTTCGGTAATGTTGCCCTGATGGGAAAATTGCTCGGCAATACTCATTAGGCGATCACGATCAAATGTTTTATAATCTTTTACCATAGTCATCTATTATTGATTTTTGTTATTATACTAGAGTTTCTAGATGCCCTATTTAATGATAGAAACTGAATTTGAGTGGGATGAAGAAAAAAATCGGATTAATATTGAAAAGCATCGTATTAGTTTCGATTTAGCAATACCTTTGCCAAAATAAAAGCCTGCAAAAATTTTGGCAAAACTCGCAAAATCCCCCACACATAGATGTTTGACTTGAAAAGTAACACTAAGTCTCAAACCCTTATAGTACAAAGGATACATTAAAAAAAACCTT
>JBEIFD010000657.1:0-2401 GCA_040382535.1 Merismopediaceae cyanobacterium | reverse complement strand
GGGTAAGGTCGGATTTTGACGATTAATCGCCGCTAAAAAATCAACGCCCTTTTCATTATCATCGGAAAAATTGAGGTCTATAATCACAACCTGGGGAAAACGGCTATTAAGAATCGTCTGGGATTGCTCTAAATTGTTGGCAATTTCGACTTCAAAGCCCCAGGTTCGGGCTTCCTCGGCTAAGGCTTTGGCAAAGATCGCATCATCATCAATAATCAGTAAAAAGGGAGGACTTGTCCCAAAAGAGGTATAGGGAAAAACGATGGGTAGGGGGGGAAGATCGGTGGTTTTGCTGTGTTCTAGATGATGTTCCAGTAGGGGCAGTAATTGTTTTAATTTCTCTAAATCGGCTAGTCCCAGTTTTTTCTTTTGTTTCAAAACTTGTTGGATTTGACGGGCGATCGCCGAAGCTTCTTCTAGCCCAAAACTTCCCAATGAACCCGTTAAGGTGTGAGCCTCTATTTCAGCTTCCTGTTGTTGGGCAGAAGTGAGACGATTTTCTTCTAAATACCGAGTAACATCCTTAATAATGGTCAATCGTGCCACATAGGACTGACGGCACTCCAACCAAACCTCTCCTAGTCCTGGAGCCACCGTCGCAGGAATCGAGGAAATTGTTGAATCAGTAGTTGCTTGTGGAAAATCTTCCTTTTCTTCTCGACGCTTGAGACGATAACCCAATTTATAAATCGTTTCCACAATATCCTTTGACCCCATTTGCTTCAGCTTTTTGCGGAGGGATTTGATATGGGAACGGATCGCCCCTTCACTAGGACATTCATCCGCTGTCCACAGACGGTCTAGGAGTCGCGTTGGATTAAAAATTTGATCGGGATTGCGTAAAAAAAGTTCGAGCAGTTGATATTCCTTTGAGGTCAGGGGGACGGGGTTCATCTTGTACGTGACCTGACAACTATTGGGATTCAAGGCTAGGTCATCATAGGTCAAGATCGGCGATCGCATCACCTTATTGCGTCTGAGGAGGGCGCGAATCCGAGCCAACAGTTCCTCAACAATAAAGGGCTTCACCACATAATCATCGGCCCCCGCATCCAGTCCCATCACCTTGTTGGTCACTTCGTCCAGGGCCGTCATCAACAGAATGGGAGTATCTCGGTTTGGATTCGGAACGGGGGAATTACTCCCTCGAAGTTTTTGGCAAAAGCGAATCCCATCCAGCCCAGGCAGGACTAGATCCAGCAAAATAAGGTCATAGGGATAGGTTTCTACCAAATCCCAAGCCATCATGCCATCGGTTGCCACTTCAAACTGATAATGCTGTTGCACCAGTATCACCTGAAGCAATTCAGCTAGACCTTGATCATCTTCTACACAAAGGATTTTCACGGAACTATAACATTTGTTTATAAGTTATCATACAGACGAACTAACTCTCCTTTTTTTGGAGCAGTCTCGCCGACAGTGGCAAAAATCTCTGGTAAATTCCCACAGAAATCAGCCACCCTGGGAACGAGCCATAAAACAATGGAAGACGCAAAACCCCATTATTCTGAAAACATATTACCAGGTTAAGAACCCATTAAGAATTCGTCAAGCCCGATCGCTTCAAAATAACGATGACTCATCTAAGAGAATTGTCTCTTTTGGTCGAATAATTAGCAATACTCGCTTGAAACGAGATCATCAAACATCGAAAATATCGAAACAAGTTTAATTTTTATTGAGAACAACTGTTTTTGCCGTTAGATTTTCTAACCAAACAAGATTCCAATCTTCTGTGATTTTGACCCATCTGGGATTGTTCGCTTGGCCATCTTGCCACTCAAAAATAATCCGATGAAAAACAGGCTGACTTTTATCAAACGGAGAAAAAGATTTTTCTATCCAAATCACATCTTCTGGGTGTAACAATAATTCCTTGAGAACCAGGGTGGCCATATCTTGGACATTTTGTGGAGTAGAGCGGAAAGTATCCGACAGTCTTTTGGAGAAAACAACAACTTGTTGATTGAGATGGAGAGGATACAGTTGGAAATAAAAAGGAGTTTCTTGTTTCTCTAGGGTCTCACTGGAGAAAACCTGATAACGACAAAAATAAGGATTTTCTTTGAGAACGCTGAGGTATGGGGTCATGATGTCTCCTGAATTAAAATCGATTGGCTAATCGATGAGAGTGATCAAACTTGTCGGGCTAGAGAACCTATAATTTAGGTGAGTAATACTTAGTTAATATTGTCGGAAAATGAGGATGATTCAAAGACGGCTGGATTTTTTAAACTGTATTAATAGAGCAGATTTAGTTCATCTCATTTATTAACAAATAACCGAGTTGAATTGAAGTTAATGTATTTTTGTGAATATTCTGTGAAGTTCCATTACTTCAGGATAGACAAAAATTTGAGGATTCAGATCTGAATATTTCTTTCTGGATTTTTTGCCC
>JBEIFD010000656.1:0-2402 GCA_040382535.1 Merismopediaceae cyanobacterium | reverse complement strand
TGGGAAGATCCTTTTTCATTAGAAAGTTTTCGTTGCAGTTTAGCAAAAGTTGATTCTAGACTACGTGTTTTAATAATTTGTCGAATCACAAAAACCGCTAGACCAGCCAGCAAAATTAACAGTCCAGACAAATAAATAATGGGAAGATTATCATCCATATCAGATTTTTTATAGAAGAGTTAGATTGAGATTTTGATACCAATGTTCTGACCTACGTTTATGATTCCAAATGAAAAAAAATCAAAGCGTATCGTTAGTTTGGTATAGAATTGAGCATTAAATTTATGAGATACTCCTATTGTAAGGCTTGGAGTGGCCACGTAAATAGGAATTGATAAATTCGGCGATTTAAACACATTTCTGTTGATTTTCGATGCTTGTATACATATAAGTCAAGGAATTTGGTGTAGTATCTTGTTAAGAATTTTTCTGATAAGCAGACTCTTCAACCGCCAATTTTACTAATCTCGTTACCATTTTTTAGCCATGTCGATTGATTGCTACCAATACCTAGCGGAACTTTTAACTCGGAATTTAAACGAAGATGGGGCAGTTTTAGCAACGATCGCAGGAGTAAAAGGTTCGGCTCCTAGGGAAGTGGGCGCAAAAATGGTGATTTTGGGGAATGGTGAAATATTTAGTACGATTGGCGGTGGTGCGGGAGAGGCAAAGGTCATTCAGGTGGCCCAACAGGTTTTAATCTCAGGACAAAAACAATGGGTTGAAATTGATCTATCGGGAGTTGCCTCTAAAAAAGTAGAAGGGGTCTGTGGCGGCCAGATGCGGGTTTGGTTAGAAAAGTGGTCAGGAGAATCGGCGATCGCGCTCTTGCAATCTCTATTAGAAACGCTCAAAAGGGGTCAAGCGATTAATCTCGTTACACCGTTTGAGAATGACCAATCTCCCTATCTTTTAGCTGTCAATGATCCTCTTCCATCTGCTGAAGTCGCTTTTGTCGAAACCCTTACGCCGCCGCCCTTGTTATTGATTGTCGGTGCGGGTCATGTGGGGGAACAACTCGCCAAAATTGCCTATTCTATTGGCTTTCAAATTGCCGTCCAAGATGATCGTTCCGAGTGGGCCAATTCAACCCGTTACGCGATCGCCGCTAAAATTTTTACTGAGCCGATTAAAACGGTTTTAGAACAATTAAAAGGACATTGCGATTTCTACGTTGCCCTAGTGACCAGGGGTTATCAATACGACCTAGAAGCCTTAGAAGCCCTATTAGAAAATCATTTTAAAAATCAAATTAATTGTCGCTATATCGGCATGATTGGTAGTAAAAAAAGAGTCCACCTCGTACTGCAAACCCTAGAAAAAAAAGGCGTTTCAACCCTTCAATTCCCCAATCTTTATGCCCCCATTGGCTTAGACATTGGAGCCTTAACGCCTGAAGAAATTGCTGTGAGTATTGCCGCCGAATTAATCTTAGTGAGACGAGGTGGTACTGGAAAACCCCTATCTTCTTCTCTCTCCAATTTCCAACAATGATCTCAAAAAGAGTTAAAAAAATAGCTAACAGGTCTGTGTATTAAGCAAAATTAAGCAAAAATTCTATTCTCATCATTCTTCTAAGAACCTGTTAAAATAGGTTACTTAACAATATTATTCATCCCTATGACTCCGAAATCCCGTTCCTCAGCGTCTTTTTCCCATGATGACTTTGCAAAGGCGTTAGAACAGCACGACTATCATGCAGAAAAAGGTCAGGTTGTGCGAGGAAAAGTTTCTCAACATACTTCCGATGGTGCCTATGTCGAAGTTGGTGGCAAGTCTCCTGGTTTTATTCCCCTCGGAGAAGTTTCGTTACAGAATGTGGTTAATCTTCAAGAGGTTTTGCCCCTAGAGTCGGAGTGGCAGTTTTTAGTGACCAGTGAACAAAATTCCGAAGGTCAGGTTTTACTGTCTCTACGTCAGTTACAACTCAAGCAAGCTTGGGAAAATGTAACGGCTCTGGTGGAGTCAGGTAAGGCGGTCGAAGTTCGGGTGACGGGCGTTAATAAAGGTGGGGTCACAGGGGATGTCGAGGGATTACGGGGTTTTATTCCGCGATCGCATTTAGTTGAAAGAGATGATTTAGATGGTTTAATCGGTCGCTTGTTAATGGCAAATATCATCGAAGCTAATGAAGAAAACAATAAATTAGTCCTCTCTCAACGCCAAGTCATCCAAGCCGCCGCAATGGGCAAACTAGAAAAAGATACTCTGCAATCGGGCAAAATTGTCAAAATTCAACCCTATGGTGTTTTTGTTGACCTCAATGGTGTAACAGGCTTACTTCACATTACCCAGGTCAGTGGTGCGCGCATTAACGCCTTAGATACGGTGTTCAAATTAGGGCAAGAGGTTCAAGTTGTAATTTTAGAAATTGATGAAATCAAGAACCGCATTTCCCTTTC
>JBEIFD010000655.1:0-2404 GCA_040382535.1 Merismopediaceae cyanobacterium | reverse complement strand
GCAAATTCAGAAATTGTTCTTTGGCTTGGGCGATCGTCAGGTATTTAGACATAACTATATAAAAGCGTTATCAAAATAACTAAATTGTAACTTAAACTATTAAAAAATACCAATTTAAAAACAATGATTGATTTTCGAGATGGTAAAGGTTTTGTGATTGTGGGCGCAACAACAGGGCAAGTAATTGCCAGTCAGGTTGGCGGAATCGGAGTCGTCGGTGGTTTTGGCGGTATGGCGTTGGGAACTCCCGTAATTGTTGTGGGAGGCGCGATCGCGGGGGCCGCAGTTAAAGCAATTATCGACGGAATCGAAACGGGTGATGTCACGGTTTTAGGCGTAACCACATTAGGCTCTGTCTTAGGAGCTGGATTTTCGGCAACAGTCGGTAATGTCGGCGTTGGTGTGGCGGGTAGTGCTTTTGGTGTTGGTTTGGGAACAATGGCCGTAACAGGAGGAGTTTTTGCATTAGGTGTTTATCAGCTAATTAAAATGTTTGCTAAAGGACAAAGTAAGGAATCAGCAGCCCAAATCTTTGAACGAATGGGAGACAGGATTTCTGGGCAAGAACTTTATAATCAAGCCATGATGGAATTAGATCCAATTTTAGGAGAAATTGCTTGGAAACAAAAAATGAGTTATTTAGAGATAGAGGAAGAATTACAAGAATTAAAAGCAACTATTCAGGGTAATCTAACAGAAAAGAATCTTGAAGATTATCAATGGCAAAATTTAGAAACTCAAACAGAACTAGAAAATTTAAAACTTTAAAACAGCAATTAAATTCTTATTTTCAAGATGATAATTTTCAAACAAAAGTTCTCTATGATTCAACACAATCTGATTTAGAAAAAAGTCAAATTATTACTATTAATCAATCAAGTCCTACTTGGCAATCAACAGAACTAACTCATTTTGAAGTTCCTATCGTTAATGCAGTTGCGATCGCGCCCAATAATCAATATATCTTGAGTGGTAATCATAACGGAACAGTTCACCTCTGGGATTTACAGACAAAGGAATTACTGTTTACTTTTATTGGAAATTGAGAAGAAGTTCAGGCGATCACTGTTACACCCGATAGCAATAGAGTATTAGCGGGAGGTTTTGATCGTCGTATTAGTACTTGGCACATTGAGCAAAAATCAATCTCGATAGCATTTTTTAGTCCCAATTCTTCCCATAGCCATGATGGGGTTATTTACACCTTAGCCGTTAGTCCTGACGGAAAATGGCTTGCTAGTGGTAGTAGTGATAATAAAATCAAAATTTGGGGAAGAATTACAGGAAAATGGCAGCGAACTTTAAATGGTCATTCGAGTGCTGTTTTAGCCTTGGTTTTTAGCCCTGATGGAGAAATGCTGATTAGTGCGAGTGAGGATAAAACGATTCGTTTGTGGAACATTAAAAATACTCAAGCTCTCGAAATATTACAGGGTCATTCTGAGCGGATAACCTGTTTAAGTCTGACAGCTAATGGTGAATATTTATTAAGCGGTAGTCTAGACGGAAAAGTGAATATTTGGAACTTACAAAAAAAAACGATTCTTAAAACAATTTATACAAATTCTAGACTTTTATCATTAACAATCAATAATCAAATGAAGATTTTTGCTACTGCCAATTCCCAAGGGGTTAAATTATGGGATTTGGAAACAGGTGAATTTTTAGAAACCTTAAAAGGTTGTCATCCGATTGCCTTTAGTCATGATGGAATGACTTTAGTGAGTGGAAGTAATTCCAAAAAATCACCTTTAAAAATTTGGCAACAAAAATTTAGATATTTTGAAAATGAAGATAATAGCTTAAATTTAGATTTTTCTCAAGCATGGTGGGAAATTTTAGAGGTTTCCCCTACATCCGATCCACAGGAAGTTAAGCTTGCCTATTACTATTTAGCTAAAAAATTTCATCCTGATCAAAATAATTCTTCAGAAGCAATCAGAGCAATGCAAATTATAAATTCCGCTTATGCTCGATTTCGTAAATTATCAAAATAAAATTGTTTAATGCAAATAAAGCGATCGCCGATTTTGAAATAAGATTCTCAATGCGATCGCAGTTTTTCATAGAAAGCTATAATCAAGAAAATCAAAAAGTAAATTAGCCTATGTCTGTAACCTCCCGTGATCAACTCCATCAACAGATTGACCAACTTCCCGATCGCATCGTTGAACAAATTGCCAACTTTACCTCTTCTATCACAGGGCGAACGCATCTAAAATAGTACGGACAAAAGAAATCCAGTTATAGTGGAAAGAGTGAGGGAAAATGATCGAAAGTCCATAGAAGACAAATAACGATGAAACTCCGACCCCAATATAGACTGGTAGAACACTTTGCCGAAATAGATGACCCTCTCATCGAACGAACAAAACGGCATAAACTCATTGATATTCTAACGATT
>JBEIFD010000654.1:0-2412 GCA_040382535.1 Merismopediaceae cyanobacterium | reverse complement strand
CGGCCTCTGCTATTTCTTTTGCTACATCTCTGCAATTAATGCCAGCGAAACGGGGTGTTTTTTATGGTTTAGGACTGAGTTTACTTGCTGAACAAAAAACAGAACTGGCGATCGCGGCTTTTAGCATAGAATGCCTACGAGATCCTCTGTTTATCACCTCTCCCTTTTGGCGCGGCCCCCAATTGCGATCGCTTTATCCTTTGGTTCTTAAACAAGTCGAAAGCGAACTAAATGGACTAATTAAGCAACTATCTACGGAAAATTCGGCAAACTCTCCTCTTTTATCAACTTTTCATCAAATTCGGGGCGCGCTCTATTGGTGGGGAGGAAAATTAGATAAAGCCGAAGCAGATCTTAGTCAATACGGTTCCCCCACAAGCCAGGCTTTGTTGGCAATTTCCCTCGGAAAATCTCCCAATCTTGATACCTTACCCCGTTCTGTCCAGTTATTATTCCAAGCCTGGCAGGAACCTGATCAACGGGAAACTTTATTAAACCAAGCCTGGATTGAGAAAAATTCAACGCCTTTTCCAGAAAAACTTCAGCAACAATTGGTCGATTCCATGTCGCGATCGCCAAAGAATTCCTTAACAAACTTTGATCAATGGCTGAAGCAAAATAATGTTTTCCTGCAATATCGTCGCAAACGAGCGGGGTTTGGTGTAGTCAGTCGTCATATTGATGGCCCCCAGCCTGACGATTTCTTTTTAGTGGTTGAAAATTTGCCGATTAATACCTGGTTTGAGGATGTATTTCCCTCTCCTTTTTACGCTCCTCCCTTTGATTTAGCGATTCAACCTTTACGAGAAAAGGTATTAAAACAAGTTTTGCCGTAACTCAACCTGAAAGCGGCGATCGCAAGCAAGGAAATATCGTCTAATCTTGATCTTTTTATTGAAATAGATTTTATGAATAAAGATTGCTAGAATGAGGTTAATTTTGATTGGATTTGGGTGAGCTTATGGTAGAAGAGCAGTCTAATAAGGAAGAATCTAAGTCTGACAAAAAAGAGGATGCGATCGCTCTTCCTACTCCAGCTAAGACACAAAAATGGCTGAATAACGCGACAATAACCCTAATTCAGTGGTTTCCATTGGGAAGTAGCGGCTGGTTATTGGTTTCATTTATTAAAGATTCCCAAATCATGCAAGCTCTGATTACCTTTCCCCTAACAGGTTTAGCAGTGGCTTGGGCCGCCTATAGCAAGGGTTTTCTCGCAAAATTACAGACGATTTATGAAAGTCGAGGAGATAAGGACGCAGAGAGTTTAGTCAATTGGCAAGACAAGCTGGATCAGTCCGTAAAATGGCAATTGGCAGGTACAGAGGATAAATATTTGCGTTGTCAGGGCAATGAGGTCGATTTCTCCCGCACAGAAGGTTTAAATACCTTTAAGCCCTTATTAAAAGATGTTTTTGTCCCCTTGGAATTAAGTGGCACTGCCTGGCGATCGCCCGATGGTCACGATTTACCGATGCCTGGCGGGTTTCATTCCCAAAAAAGTATTCAGGAATTTCTCCAAAAAGCCGATCAACTCAGAATTTGGGATATTTTGAAACGTAGTCCCCATGAATCGATTTATCGCAGTATGGTGATTCAAGCCTGGGGCGGTTACGGCAAAACGACCCTATTGCGTCATGTCACCTATATTTACTGCCAACAACTGTATAATCAGCCTCCCTATAAAGCTCCTAAATTACTGCCCGTTTTGTTAGATTTTCGGCAATGGCAGAAGGTGATTCTCGAAGAAAAACCTGATTTGCCGACTTTGGTTGAGAAATACCATCTTCCCTACCTACCAGGCGGAAAGGATGTAAAACTGCCCCCAAATTGGGCTAAACATTGGCTCAGTCAAAAGGCGGGAATGTTGGTCATGTTTGATGGTTTTGATGAGGTCAAGGAGCAGGTCAAAGAAGGTGAAGAAAAACCTCGTTCTCTGGTGAGTCGGTGGGTCGGTCAACAGATGCGGGATTATCCCAATGCGGTGTTTATTTTAACTTCTCGTCCTGCGGCTTACCGTTTAGATTTTGATGCCGAATCAAAGTTCAATTTATCTTTTTATATCAAGGGTTTAAATGCTGATCAACGGGAACGATTTATCCAATGTTGGTATCTCAGCCGCGAAAAACATTTTAGTGCTGACCCTAATCATCCTGCGGTTACGACGGAAGCCTATCGAAGAAGTCAAGATTTATTGGAGCAATTAACCAGTCGTCCCGAATTAGAAGATTTAGCAAAAAGTCCTCTGATGTTGGCGATTATGGTCAATTTACACGCGAGTTATGATGGCGCGAGTCTTCCCGATCGCAGGGTTGATCTCTATCGGGCGATTGTTCGTCTCCAACTCGGTGATCGCCCCTTAGCGAAAAAAATTGATCTGTTGTTACCCCTCCAAGATAGTCAACGAGTGTT
>JBEIFD010000653.1:0-2415 GCA_040382535.1 Merismopediaceae cyanobacterium | reverse complement strand
TGGATTTCTTTTGTCCGTACTATTTTAGATGCGTTCGCCCTGGGGCAAGTTTGCCTGCTGTTTACCGACAATGTGCCTTTGCTTACACGGATTTTTGGGTATCTTATGAGAAAGTTATTACCCGTAAACGTCATCGGGCAGTCGGTAAAGAGACAGGACAAACTAATCATTTTGAAAGATTAAATAATACCTTGCGACAACGAATTTATCGAATGGTGCGAAAAGATTCTCTTTGTCCAAAAACGTGGGCAATCATATCGGGGCAATTTGGTACTTTATACACGACTACAATGCCCAATTAGCAGAGGCTTAAGCCACCAACACTACAACTAAATCACTACCAAAAAAGGTTTATCAGTTTATTCTAAACCAATTTGCTATACCTTACAAAGAAGCTTTCTTCGGACGAGGAATCTCAAAAATATAACCCTTTCCCCGAATGGTTTGAATATAATTTCCTTCAGGTTCTCCAATTTTTCGGCGAATTTGACCAATATGAACATCGACTTTCCGTTCAGCCTTAACATCATCGACCGTTCCCCAAACCGCCGAAATAAGTTCCATGCGCCCCCATATTTTGCCAGGATGGGTCACCAAAAAATATAATAATTCAAACTCTAATTGGGTTAGGGGAACTGATTCATTCTCGATCACCACTTCATTGCGTTCTACATTAAACTCTAAACGACCAAAATTAATCGGGGTTTCGGGAATGGAAGGGGGAATTTCCATCGCAGATTGTCGCTTAATTAAGGCCCCAATTTTTGCTTTTAAAACTTCAAGATTGAAGGGCTTCGTTAAATAATCATCCGCTCCCTGTTCAAATCCTTCTAAAACGTAATTGGTGTCGGATAAAGAAGTGAGCATCAAAATAATGGTTTGAGAATTCCGCATTTCCTTACAGAGATTAAATCCACTATCGTCGGGTAAATTAACGTCTAAAATGACAAGATCGGGATGAAACTCTTTAAAGAGATGTCTTGCTGTTTTAGCATCTTCCGCCGTCTCAACTTGGTAGTCATTAAAACTCAAAAAACGGAACACCAGATTACGAATCGCGGGGTCATCGTCCACGACTAAAATTTTATTTGGAAGATTTTGAGGGGAATTAATTGTCATGTCTATAGGTTAAAAGTAAATCGACAAACCTATCGTGGAATAATAATAGTCGATTTAGGATTTTTAGGAAATGATTAATTGAGATGAATCAACAACAAGCTAGTCCAATTACTGAGATTTTACGAAAACTAATTATTCAACCAGATGTACCTTTCTATGCACCTGGACATAAGCGTGGTCAAGGAGTCTCTAAGATATTATCAGATTTATTAGGGAAAAGAACATTCCAAACAGATTTACCCGAACTTCCTGAATTGGATAATTTATTCGCGCCCTTGGGAGTCATCCAAGAAGCCCAATCCTTGGCGGCGGAGCTTTGGGGGGCTTCTCAGACTTGGTTTTTGGTAAATGGGACAAGCTGTGGGGTGATTGCTGCAATTTTGGCGACCTGTGGGGCGGTTGATAAAATTATTCTGCCGCGCAATAGTCATCAGTCAGCGATCGCGGGTTTGATTTTGTCGGGGGCGATGCCGATTTTCATTGAACCTGTCTATGATGCCCAATGGGATTTGGCCTACGGAATCACGCCAGAAGCCTTAGAACAAACCTTGCAAGCTCATCCTGATGCTAAGGCGGTGATGTTACTCTATCCCACCTATCACGGGGTTGGAGCAGATATTCAGGCGATCGCCGAAGTTAGCCATCGTTATAATATTCCCCTCATCGTCGATGAAGCTCACGGAGCGCACTTTCATTTTCATCCCGATTTGCCTCCCTCAGCGATGACAGCAGGGGCAGATATTACGATCCAATCCACCCATAAAACCCTGGGAGCTTTGAGCCAGGCATCCATGTTACACCTGCAAGGGTCACGGGTGAATCCCCAACGCATTACGAAAGCCCTTTCCCTGGTTCAATCCACGAGTCCCAGTTATCTGTTATTAGCTTCTCTAGATGGCGCGAGACATCAGATGGCCCTAGAGGGCAACGCATTATTGACCCAGACCCTCGATTTAGCCCAAATTGCCCGACAGAAACTAGCACAAATTCCTGGTATAAAGATTTTAAATTTTGTTGAACCTAAACCAGGCTTCCATTGGTTTGACCCCACTCGCTTAACCGTTGATGTGAGCCAATGGGGATTAACGGGCTTTGAGGTTGATGAAATATTACGGAATGAATGGGGGGTTACTGCGGAACTGCCGACGTTGCGACAACTGAGTTTTATTATCAGTCTGGGTAATTCCCAGGAAAATATTGAGGCTCTAGCTCTAGCTTTTCGGGTTTTATCCGACCGTTATCCGATTTCAGAAACGAATATCCTCAAAATTCCTCCCATTCCCCCTTCTCATTTTG
>JBEIFD010000652.1:0-2416 GCA_040382535.1 Merismopediaceae cyanobacterium | reverse complement strand
TCGGTTTTCGGGTTGTCTGTGCCGTCCGAGGGTCTGTTTAGCCCTTTGCCCTCTTGCTCTTTTCTTTTAATTTTTTTATTTCTTTTGTTGATATGAAAACAACGCGATGTTTTGGGAGGAGGTAAAAATTGCAAGATTTACCAGTTATTCAAAAAACCTATGATTTAATTCGTTGGTATGTGCCTATTCTCAATCGATTGCCAAAGGATCATCGTTTTGGATTGGGTGAACGAATGATTACAACCTTATACGAATTGCTGGAAGGACTCATAAAGGCACGTTACAGTGGCAAAAATAAGCTATCTCAGCTTGAATCTCTGAATATTCTCATTGATATTCTCCGCTATCAAACTCGTCTTTTATTTGATTTTGAGTTAATTTCAACTAAACGCTATGACCATGCAGGCCAACAATTACAAGCTATCGGTCAAGATTTGGGCGGTTGGATTAGTCAACAAAAAAGAAAATTATGAAACGCTATGGGAATCTTTGGCCTCAAATCATTGCTTTTGAAAATTTACTTCAGGCATCTCGTTTAGCTCAACGGGGGAAGCGTTTTCGATCTAGTGTTTTAAGCTTTAATTACCATTTAGAAGATCAATTATACCAGTTACAAAATGAACTGATTAATAAAACTTATACTCCTGGCGAGTATTGCACGTTTAGAATTTTTGACCCTAAGCCCCGATTAATTTCTGCGGCTCCCTATCGCGATCGCGTAATTCATCATACTTTATATAATATTATTGTTCCTCTTCTTGAACCGACTTTTATTTCAGATAGTTATGCTAATCGTTTAGGTTATGGAACCCATCGGGCTTTAAAGCAATTTATAAAATTCACCCGAACTAGCTGTTATGTTTTGCAATGTGATATTCGTAAATATTTTCCCAGTATTGATCACGAAATTTTAAAAAATATTCTTCGTCGTAAAATCAAGTGTGCAGATACCCTATGGTTGATTGATAAAATCATTGATGGTAGTAATGAACAAGATCCTTCTATTGAATACTTTGATGAAGATCAATTATTGACACCAATTAATCGGAAAAAAGGTCTCCCTATTGGTAATCTTACCAGTCAATTTTTTGCTAATGTCTATCTTAATGGATTTGATCACTTTGTAAAAGAAGAGCTTCGATGTCATAAATATCTTCGTTATGTGGATGATTTTGCACTTTTTTCTGATGATCATATCTATTTAACCGAATGTCGTCGAAAAATTGAAGATTATTTAGGAACCCTCCGTCTGAAAATTCATCCGATTAAAAGCCAACTTTTTGAGACTCAATATGGGGCTAATTTTGTTGGATTTAGAGTTTTACCCATAGATAAAAATTTTCCTAAAAAAGTTCGTATTCGTGTGCGTAGTGATAATTTACGTCGGGCCAGACGACGATTTCGCCAGCTTCAACGTGATTATGCTCAGGGGGTGATTTCCCTTGATGATCTGGTACAACGGATTCAAAGTTGGGAAGCTCATCTGTTAAAAGCTCATACCGATGGTTTAAGACGTTCTATCTTCAACTATTGGGCTTTTTCTAAAAATGACCGATAGAATTTAGAAATTAAAAAAGTGCCTGTTTGTGATCGCCTTCTGTAAACAATCCGTTATCCTAAAAGGTGGGACAGGCAAATAAACGTGGCGGTTCTTGGAACAATAATCCGAGGAATTGTCGCTCTGCTTATCGCAACTACAATACCCCTGACAATCGGAACAACAATATCGGTTTTCGGGTTGTCTGTGCCGTCCGAGCACTCTTTGATACCAGAGCTGATGGGTGGGAATTCATCGGGTGTGTGCTAAAGAGTCCAGACCTGTTCCAGTGATGCTTCTTTGCATCCGAAAATCATCAGGGGGTAAGAGCTTGGTAAGCAATGCTGAAGAGTTTTTACCCCCATCCTTGTTTTGTAAATCAAACTAATGGCTAAACTTACCATCGAACGGCAAACCCACACCAATAGACGCTTCTTTGAAAAGCTGGAAGATGATATTTCCTTAGAAATGGTACTCATTCCAGGCGGTTCCTTTGAAATGGGAGCGGCTGAGAATGAACTAGAAAGCAGTGAGGATGAGTTACCGCAACATCTCGTCACTGTACCGACTTTTTTTATGGGACGTTATCCTGTCACCCAAGCACAATGGCGAGCAGTAGCCGCTCTGCCTCAAGAAGAAATTACCCTAGAAACCGATCCGTCTAATTTCAAAGGAGATGATCGCCCTGTAGAAAAGGTAAATTGGCACGAAGCAGTAGAATTTTGTCAGCGGCTCTCCAAAAAAACAGGCAGAGATTATCGTTTACCGAGTGAAGCAGAATGGGAATATGCTTGTCGAGCAGGAACCAAAACACCCTTTCATGTTGGGGAAACCATCACCACAGATCTGGCAAACTATGATGGCAATTATGTGTATGGA
>JBEIFD010000651.1:0-2446 GCA_040382535.1 Merismopediaceae cyanobacterium | reverse complement strand
TTCCGTTGTCTCCCACATCTGAGATTCAGGATATTTCTGCCGCCTGAATTGGGCTGTGAGATGACGCTGGACACTACTTTTGGAAATCCCTAGCACTTTGGCAATGGCTCTACGGCTAAGATTCGTACCTTCTTGCCAGCACAGCGAGACTTTTTGACATCTTTCTCGTATATTGATTTTCATCGTTACTCTAATTTTTGTCGATTAAGAGTAAGATAATAGCCCTTGTGACTAATCACTTGGGCTTTCCTTTGGTTTTAAAATACAACCCATTCTGTCCCGCTTTATGTTACTACCCTTTGCACGTATCCAAAAGTCAGTCTGAGTCTGGGTTTTAAAAATTCCACAAAAGAAGATTCATATATCAAATCAGCAATGCTAACAATTCATATCCCAAATCAGCAACGCCCATTATTGTTAGTATTTTTCATATTTTTGACAATAAAAAACAGGATAGAAATAAATCTAATCCTGCTTGACATAACTCTTCAGACAATAACACACACTTAAAAAACCTGACGTGAAACCATTTTTTCGACAATTGCTTGGGTTTCCTGTAAAAGCTGTTGACGACTATCCCCTGATTGGGCAAAGGTAGGGACGAGGTTGCGAGCCTGTAGCGTCATGTGAAGTTGTAGCTCGGCAACATATTCGCGGATATCTTCTCGATTCTGGAACTTATTTACTGAAGTAGCTGACACAGTCAGTTATCCTCCTCTAATGAAATACAACAGACATCAACTAACCTTATATAAAACCTATCATGCTTATTCTCGTAAGGCGATGACTTAGTTACACTCTGTAATATTTATGGCGGTGATCACTCAGGTTTTCCATTTTTCGCCATTCCAATATTTCCACTCTATCGCTGATTTTTAATATTCTGTATCAAAAGTTTTCAATTTTACGACGGGCAGAGGTGATCGTTTTGGGTAACACGCCGACCAGCAGGGAAAAGGCTTCATCACAAACCTGGGAGGCGATCGCCGAATCAAACCAGTTTTCAAATTGATTAAGAATAATTTGAGCGCGTTGCTGAGGGGAGGGATTGTCGGCAATTTGTTTTGTCAAAAGAATCCATTGACGACGAATTAAATAGGCTTTGATTTTTTCTTCAGTTGATTGCGGTTGTAGTAAGGATAAATTTCCCACCGCCAAGACTCGCACGACCTCTATATCAAATTCTCCCCCAATAACCGAGCCTGGACCCGCAAATTCAGCGTGATAGGCTTTAATCAGAATAATGCCATTACGTTTTCGAGGATTGACAATTAAGGACTCTTTTTTGCGTAATTGCGAGAGAATTTTTACTGGATTATTCATCAATTACTCTGAAATGTTAAATCCATTAGAAGAATTCTATGGGGGTGATCAATTTTTAACTTTTTTTTCTAGGAGTAAACGTCTAGGTTGTTTGAATAGCCAACTTTGTAAACTATTTTCAACCCGTTGCGATCGATAACCATTGGTTAAATACAGGTGTTTGGCGGGGAGGTTGTCTTCGAGGACGTGTAAATGTAATAGTTCACAGTTCCACTCCTGAGCAATTTTTTCACAGTTGAGCAAGAGTTTTTTGGCAACTCCCTGACGACGATAGGAGGAACTAACAGCAAGATTGGAAATATAGCAAGCGCGTTTTTGACTGAAAAACCAGTCCCTTTGGGAAATTTCAGCCGTACCGATCACTTCTTCTTTTTCTAAGATCAGAGCGACAAGACATTGATAATAGGGGGATTTGGAACGCAAACGAGTCCGTAGATCTTCGCAAATACCAAGTTTGAGCAAAGGATAAAACCAAGAAAACCAGTTTTCTGAGACATGAAAACTCTGAACCAGTACGTCTGCTAGGGCTTTGACATCTTTGAGGTCAGCAAAACGAATTTGAACGGTGGTGTTTTGGATAGACTTGGTGGGGACAGGGGATTGATTCGTTAGATTAGAGGCCGATAGGCAAAAGTCCATATCTCCTCCTAAAAGTAACCGAATACAGGATTCGCAAAAGTGGTCATATTTTCATGTGCGTGAGCAGAGTTTGAATTGTTTTTTGAATTGTTTTTTGAATTGTAACGGTTTCGGCAGAGTCTAATACTTGATTGTTACTTTTTTAGGGGATTTTATACTAAATCCTGTTTCCATATCCCTTTTAGTTTAGGTAGCGACTGTCTTAAAAGTCAAGAGCTTGTCTTGGAAAAAAAGGAAATCGGACTCCCATCAAATCAAGATAGCCAAGAAAAAAGATTGCTAAAAAATAACCCAGTTAGACAACGGGGCTAACTAAGGAATGAAAAATAAATAACCTAGTCGCTTTGTTGCTTAACAAAGGTGAAGCTCTTGCTTTGGAACTTCAAATGCACAACTTAATAGATTTTCATTCCTAAGTAATCAAAACTAGATAACAGCAATCAATAAGACCTGTCCAAAATATAATTTCAAGCCTAAAATGCTT
>JBEIFD010000650.1:0-2450 GCA_040382535.1 Merismopediaceae cyanobacterium | reverse complement strand
TCTTGATAGTCTCATTTGGTTAGCTCTCTAACCATAAAATCGCCACTCCCTGAACGAATATTAAAAAGATTCAGCCTATTTAACCTCTAAAACTTGAAATTTAACCAAGAAAGACGCATGAGCAGAGGCAAACGAACCCAAGCCCCGAATATTGAAATCCACCTATTGCGGGAAGGCATTGTCGAATCCGTTCATCATGTTGAAGCAACCGTTTGCGATGATCGTGGTCGTGTTTTATCCGTTGCAGGCAGTTCCGAAACCGCCGCCTTTATTCGTTCGTCCCTCAAGCCCTTTCAAGCCTTTGCCGTCACCAGTACGGGAACCCTAGAGCGATTTGGACTCACCGACAAGGATCTGGCGATTATCTGTAGCTCCCATCACGGAACCACCGAACAGGCAAGACAGGTTTTTAATGTGCTATGGCGTGCCGATATTGATCCCAGTGCTTTACAATGTCCCATTCCTTCAGGCAAACAGAACGCTCTCCAACATAATTGTTCAGGGAAACACGCGGGAATGTTGGCGGTTTGTCAGCAACGCAAATGGCCGCTTAATACCTATCTGCGATCGTCCCATCCCGTTCAACAATTGATTTTAACTAAAGTAGCTGAATTGTTGGGAATGCCTGGGGACGAACTGATCTGCGCCCATGATGACTGTGGTGCGCCGACCTATTTTATGCAACTCGGACAAATGGCCCATTTGTATGCCCAATTAGCCTCTGGGAATCATTTAGACCTAGAACGGGTCATTCGGGCCATGACCTATTATCCTCGTCTCGTTGCGGCAGAAGGTTCCTTTGATACTGAGCTAATGCGTCTCACAGAAGGAGAATTGGTCAGCAAATCAGGAGCCGAAGGCATTCAATGTATTGCTCGTGTTGGGGAAGGAATGGGACTCGCTATCAAAGCCTTAGATGGTTCCAAACGTTCTAAATACGCGGCGGCCATTCATTTATTACAGCAAATGGGCTGGCTTCAACCCAGTGTGGCAGAAATTTTGTCCGAGCAGTTTATGACCCTCAGTGATTACACTCGATTGGAAGTGATTGGTGAGTTGTCGATGCTTTAGAATGCTCAATTCCATCAATCCATCGGTAGAATTTTTTGAAAAGCCCGTTCACAATCTAAGACTAATTGGGCAGAAGCAATTCTTTTTCCGAAGCATAATTCTTGGTGAATAATGAATAATCTTTCGTAGGGATCGGGCTGGGCGAGATCTAAAATCAACAGTCGATATTCTTCATCAGTTCGACTCGCTTGATGGATAATCCAACCTTTTTCATGTAATTGTTGTAACATCGCAAAATATAAACAGCGACAGGCTTGGTAATAATCTCCTGAAGATTGAAAATGTCGCGATCGCGTCACCCAATAGGAGACAGAATAAATCGGCGTTTCAGTTTCGGATTGGGGATTAAAATTTTTGAGTTGATCAAAATAACGAAGCAACGTTTTACGCGATCGCCAAATTATCCAAAAAATAAAGGCAAAAAAGATAAAAGTTAGACTATTTTTTAACCAGATATCCCAAAAATTAGGCGGTTGATAATCGGGAAGATCCAGATTGGGAAGCTTGAAAAATTTACTCAATTGTAATTCCCACCATTCCCCCAGACGCTGTTGTAATTGTTGTAGCCACCAGCCTAAGCTTTCTTTTTCAAAATTATCCGTTTTCATGGCAAATTTATTGTCTATTTTCAATCTTTTTAAGGAGCGATCGCAGAAATGCTAGAATTTAGCCATGTTTGATAATTTGTGTAAATTTCTAGCTGAAAATTTTTCTTTTATATTATGCCACTTGGTTGCTTGGTCGTCCCATTATCTTAACCAAATTGAGTCCAACGGAATTATCTTTAGAACCCATTCGTGCTGATTCCCTAATTCTCGAACAATCAGAGGATCTAGTTTTACATCTGGAATTTCAAACGGAACCTCATGAAAATATGGGTTTTCGGATGCTGGATTATCGAGTCAGGGTTTATCGTCGGTTTCCTGCTAAAACCATGCACCAAGTAGTTATTTACCTGAAACCCACTAAATCGGCATTGGTTTATCAAGATAGCTTTCAATTGGGAGAAACGACTCATCGTTATCGAGTAATTCGTCTTTGGGAACAGCCTCCAGAAGCATTTTTAAGCAATCCAGGTTTATTGCCTTTAGCTGTTTTGAGCAAAAGTTCAGACCCAACGATAATATTAAGGAAAGTAGCCGAAGTATTAGAAACTATTCCCGACAACAATTTAAGGCAAAACTTAACCGCCGCGACGGCAGTGTTTGGAGGATTGGTTGTTAGTCCTGATATTGTAAAAACTATTTTAAGGAGTCAATTTATGAAAGAATCAGCCGTTTATCAAGAAATTCTTCAGGAAGGTCTTCAGAAAGGTCGTCAGGAGGGTCTTCTTGAGGGGAAGTTAAAAACAATTCCCCTACTTACAAAATTAGGGTTAT
>JBEIFD010000649.1:0-2451 GCA_040382535.1 Merismopediaceae cyanobacterium | reverse complement strand
GGCGATCTCGCAGAGATCCGCTACGCGGTGCGCAGATTCGTCGTAAGTTAGAGGATAGTCCGAGCTTACACAGTTATCCCGAACAAGTTTTGGCAAAGGAATATACCAGATAGCTTCGAGAGGCAGCCCTACAAACTTGTTTGGAAATTAGTATTTTTCCAGAGTTTTGTCTCTATAGAATCGAACAAGTTCTTGAAGATTGGTTGCCGGGAAATAGCATCAGGTAAAACCTTATCTTTAATTTAATCACCAATACCAACAACATATTTTTAAATTGCTAATGAATACTCCAATCTGGCTCAACGATCAATTAATTACTCAAAAAGCTGAAGAATTTGCCAATAATCTTAAACAGGCAATTCAAAAAGTGAAGAATGAGGAGGATATTAAAATTGCAACAGAGTTACAAATTCAACAGGTAGCAAAGGACGTTGATATTGAGTTAGAGGCTAAATATGAATTTACGGTCGCCAAAACAAAAGGCCGTATCGATCCAGCCTATGACCGTGTTTTTATTGAATATAAAAATCCTAATAGCAAAGGCGATCGCCTATCTGCACGTTTAGAAGATACTGGCAACCAGAAAGTCATCGAACAAATAAAAAGCCGTTTTAGTCCTCTACAAAAAGATTTAGGTCATCCCCCTGAATCGCTATTTGGGGTTGGTTTTGATGGTCATTACTTTATTTTTGTCCGTTACCGACAAAAGCAATGGGATGTACAAGAACCCATCGCCATGAATAAATACTCAGTAGCAAGGTTTCTTAGAGTTCTTTTTAACTTAGGAATTTCAGGAAAACCCTTTGTTCCAGACTATTTAGCTCAGGATTTTGGAGCCGAGGGAAGCGTTGCCCAGGCGGGAATTAAAACTCTCTATCAAGCCATTTTTATAACAGATAATCTTAAAGCCCAAGCCTTCTTCCGACAATGGAAAATTCTTTTTGGTCAGGTCTGCGGTTATGACGTTAATATTCCCTCAGAAAAAATTACTCAGTTAGCAGAATTCTATGGAATTACGGAAGATAAAAAAGCCTTAAAAGCACCAGAATTACTATTTGCTGTCCATAGCTATTACGCCTTATTAATTAAACTTATTGCTGCCGAGATTGTCGTTTTGTCCCAAAGCTTTGCGACCTCACCCCATAAAAAAATGCTAAGAGCCGCAACCTCTCAAAAACTTAAACAAGAGTTAGAAAAACTTGAGACTGGTAGTATTTTTAAAGACTTGGGAATTATCAATTTCTTAGAAGGGGATTTATTTGCTTGGTACTTGCCTGCTTGGAATGAAGATATCGAGATATTAATTCGAGCGATGGTCAATAAATTAGATGAATATAACCCTGCCACTCTTTCAGAAGACCCTGCCAGCAGTCGAGATTTATTAAAAAAACTTTATCAACAACTTTTCCCCAAATCTCTGCGCCATGATCTCGGAGAATACTATACTCCCGATTGGTTGGCAGAACATACTCTCAATCGTTTGCAATATGATGGCAACCCCGATCGCCGCTTATTAGACCCATCCTGTGGTTCTGGAACCTTTTTAGTGATGGCAATCACTCGTATCCGTGCCTGGTATGAAGAAAATCGAGAAAACTGTCCTTTTGAAGAAGGAGAATTATGTCAAAAAATATTGAGTAATGTGATTGGTTTTGATCTCAATCCTTTAGCAGTTATGGCCGCCAGAACTAACTATTTAGTCGCTATCCGAGATTTAATTCGTTATGTGGATAGAGTTGAAATTCCTGTCTATCTATGCGATTCAATTATGACCCCTTCTAACTATGGTAGTGGCCGCTTATTAACAGAAACAGGTTTATCTGTTGGGGAAATTGGTTCAACTCAAGAGTTAAAAACCTCTGTAGCTAATTTTTATATTCCCACAGAAATTACAGGTAGTCTAGAATTAATTAGTCAATATGTTGAGATTTTAGAATTTTGTGTAAAAAATGATTATTCACCAACTGAATTTATTCAACGCTGTCAAGATGAGAGATTACCAGTGGCTTTATCATCAAATAAAGAAGCGTCGTCCCAAGAAGAGCAATTAACCCATTCCGTTCAACCTATTCACGAAGCCTTATATCGGGAATTATTGAGATTAGATCAGGAAAATCAAAATGGTATTTGGGCTAGAATTATTAAGAATGCTTTTGCTCCTTTATTCATTGGCAAAGTAGATTTTATTATTGGTAATCCGCCCTGGGTAAATTGGGAAAGTTTACCTGCCAATTATCGAGATAGTATGAAACCCCTTTGGCAAGCTTACGGTCTTTTTTCCCTATCTGGGGCAAAGGGAAGACTGGGTGGGGGCAAAAAAGATTTATCTATGTTGTTTGTTTATAGTTGTATTGATAACCATAGCATCGGTTTGTTGATATACTGATAAATTACCATAAATAATAAGATTTCCGCAAATATCTACATTTTTATTCATAGATACATCTCCTT
>JBEIFD010000648.1:0-2455 GCA_040382535.1 Merismopediaceae cyanobacterium | reverse complement strand
CGTTTTTTTTCGGACTTACGCACTCTTACTACTTATTTTGTCTTTGATCACTGGCAACACCTTCTTGATTTTATGCTTGAGCAATTTGACCCTCTGCTCCCCGCTAATTCCTCCTGATTTTTCAAATTTAGAATTGCTGCGATAATATCCATCTAGTTGACGGAATTTCCACGCTGATGTAGAAATATGGGGTGATCGCATTTTAGACGCTAAAACTTTAACAGAAATATTCAATTAATCAGAGATTTACAACATTAAGGCGATCGCATTTAACGCAAATTTTCCAAGATTGAAACTATCGTCCGACAGGGTGTGATCACTGAGGAATCAACAAAAATAGGATTCAGTTCTCTATAACTGTCGCAATAAAGTTACCATACTCAAAAATGGAATCCGTCCCCCCTTTACCGAAAAAGATTTAGGTAAATTCATCTGTCAACGCCTCGGAGCTTGAAGCCTATGTCCGCAACGATTTCTTTCCCCCCTTTTCTTCAACAGGGCGATCGCGTAACCGTAATTTCCACCAGTGGCGCACTGAGGGAATTTGATGCTCTAGAAAAAGGCATTGGCGTTTGGCGATCACGGGGTTATCGAGTTGAATTAGGCTCTCATTGGGATCAAAAAGAGGGCTATTTAGCGGGAACGGATGAACAACGCCGTCATGCCCTCTTAGAAGCGTGGAAAAATCCTGATTGTAAGGCGATTCTTTGCACCAGGGGCGGCTATGGTAGCGCGAGATTATTGGAGCAATGGCAATGGCCCCTAGAATCCCCCAAATGGTTGATCGGCTTTTCTGATATTACGGGATTGCTTTGGAGTTTAGAGACAGTAGGGATTTCTAGTATTCATGGCCCCGTTTTGACAACTTTGGCCGAGGAACCCGAATGGTCACAGCAGAGACTTTTTGATGCTTTAGAAGGTCGCGCTCTCAAGCCTTTGATGGGAGAAGGTTGGGGCGGAGGGGCGGTAGCAGGAAAATTATTACCCGCCAATTTAACGGTGGCAACCCATTTACTGGAAACGCCCTTACAACCCGATTTAAACGGTGCGATTTTGGCCCTAGAAGATGTCACCGAAGCCCCCTATCGCATTGATCGGATGTTGACCCATTGGCGATTATGCGGCGCGTTTAAGCAAGTTAAAGGAATTGCCCTCGGTCGTTTCAGTCGATGCGAGGCTCCCTTTGGTAGTAATAGTTGGACTATAGAGGAAGTTCTCCGCGATCGCCTGGGAGATTTGGGTTTGCCTGTGGTTTCGGGGTTATGCTTTGGGCATGATGGGGAAAATGCGGCTTTACCTGTGGGTTGTTGGGCAGAATTAGATGGGGACAAAGGCTCTTTAAAGCTTCGTTTTCCGAGTTTAAAAAGTCTCTGAGTTTGATTAATAGTTTTTAATAAATAATTCTTGACCTTTTTTTGCAGATTCTTGCTTATAGTTATTCATCCCATATTGCAGTGTCCATTCGTTGATGTCAGCAAAATGAAATAATTCGCGAATTTCAGGCGAATCATCGAAAGTAATTAACCATTTATGTGGACAATTTTTCATGTTTTTTGCAAAACGTTCATAATCAAAAGAAGTATGCAAAATTCCCTTTCTCCCATAAAGTTTTGATTTCTTAGCAATTAAGTAAGGAGGATCAAGAAAAATAAAAACATTTTCTCCTTCTTTAAACAAAAGAGTTTCATAGTCATCATTTGTAATATGGATAGAAGGTAAACAGTCAGAAAGTTTTAATAATCTCTCAATAGATGAGTTAGTAAATCTTTTTTCATAAGCTTGTTGAGAATAACCACCAGAATCGACTGTCCCAGAAAATGTGATTCGATTTAAAACAAAGAAACGGACTGCTCGATCAAAATCATTTAAGTTTGAATCGTCAGCAGTTAGATAATTGTAAAGTTCTCTGCCATCAGTATTTTTTTGTTTGATTTCATAGACTTTTTCAACCATTGATTTCATTTCATTTTGTGCAGATTCCCAAAAGCAATATAAGTCAAAATTTAAGTCATTAATCCAATATTGTTTTATTTGCTCGTCAAATAGTTGTTTAATCGCTAAAAAAACTGAGCCACCACCAATAAAAGGTTCTCGGTATTCATCAATACTTTCGGGAATGTGGGGAATTATTTGACGAAGAGCTTTTTGTTTTCCCCCTGGATAGCGGAGGGGACTTTTGATTTTAGGGATCATTGTTGATTATTTATTTAGAGATGACTTGAAAAGCTTGTAAACTCGAATCACTACAACCACTGATCAGTCCCCCTAACTGCTGAACTTTTTGCAGATAATCCAGGGCTTCTTGGGTAATAATTTCTCCTGGAATTAATACAGGAATCCCAGGCGGATAGGGACAAATTAATTCGGCACTAATACGGGCGATCGCGTTTTCAATCTTCACGGTTTCTATCATCGCAAAAAAAGCATCCCTGGGAGACAAGGCAAAATGAGAAGG